>JARLIT010000242.1 GCA_031291575.1 Ancalomicrobiaceae bacterium | reverse complement strand
GCGGCCGGCGATCATCGCCTCGACCACCTGCGTGGCGCTGGCGAACTTCGCCCCCTCGACGTCGAGCCCGGCATCTTTGAAGAACCCCTTTTCCAGCGCGACATAGAACGGCAGGCCGGCGGCGATCGGCCAATAGCCGATGCGGATCTTCGGCGTGTCGGCACGGGCGAGGCGCCCGCCCGAAGCGAACGCCCCTGCGGCGACCGAGACCCCGAGTGCCAAGGCGGCGCGGCGGGAGAGGCGGGACGATGCGTCATGCGACATGCGGTGATCTCCTCGGGGAGCGGCACGCCAAGCCGGCATCGAGCCGGACCGCGCCACACGTTGATCCGAGGCAGAGGTGAGCAAGCCGCATGCCAAGGCGCCGGCGCCGCCGTCGGCCCACTTCGGTCCGGCGACGTCGTTGCGTCCGCCGCGGGCACATCACGCGAATAGGTTGAAAGAACTGTGCTTTTGACTGCCGTGGCGGGGCCGGTGGCCTCCCCCGGCCCGCTTCTGCCGCGGCGCCAGGATCCACCCCAAGTGATTGCCCAAGGCAATTGCATGCAATTTCGCAGCAGACGATTATGTAATAGGCAACTTCACGAAGACGCGGAAAATTGCATGCAATATCGACAATCCGCGTCAGTCCGCTCTTACACGGCGTTTGCGCGGTGCAACGAATTCGCGGCAAGCGGCTTGCCCGCCGGCGTTACCGCTTCTGCTTCCGCAGCTTCATCACGTAGCCGACGACCTCGGCGACGGCACGATAGTGCTCTTCCGGCACTTCGGCGTCGATTTCGACGCTCTTGTGCAAGGCACGGGCGAGCGGCGGGTTCTCGACAACAGGCACATCTGCCTTTTCCGCCACTTCGCGGATCCGGAGGGCGAGCAGGTCGACACCCTTGGCGACACATTTTGGCGCCCGCATGCCCGGCTCGTACGTCAACGCCACGGCAAAGTGGGTCGGGTTGGCAATGACCACCGTCGCATTCGGCACCGCCGACATCATGCGCCGGCGCGAGCGGGCCTGCCGCATCTGCCGGAGCTTCTGCTTGATCTCAGGATTACCTTCCTGCTGCTTGAACTCCTCCTTCATCTCGTGCCGCGTCATGCGCAGTCGATGAAGCCAGCGCTGGCGCTGGTAGAGGTAGTCGGCGCCAGCGACGATCGCCATGACCACCATCACCGCGGTCATCAGCCGGACAGCCAGGCGCTGCGTGATCTCGAGGATGCCGATCGGTTCGGCGGCGACGATGCCGTCGAGCCGCTTCAACTCCGGCCGGATCGCCATCCACATCGCAGTGCCGACGATAAAGATCTTGACGAGGCCCTTGACGAGATTGACGAGACTGTCCTTGGACAACAGCCGCTGCAGCCCGCCGAGGGGCGACACTTTCGACAGTTTCGGCATCAATGGTTCGAGCGACCAGACAATGCGGTGCTGCACCATGCTGCCGACGACACCGGCGACCATGAACATCAACAGCGGCAGCCCGAGCGCCATTGCCACCGCTTTGCCGAGTTCCAGATAGACCGCCGACAAGCCTGCCCGGTCCATCGGCACATCTTCGACATGGCCGATCAGCGCCGCCAGGGATGTCGCAAGCGTCTTGCCGACGCCCGACGAAAGCCAGGCGACCATGGCCGTCGCTGCGGCCAAACCGAAGAACGTCGAGACCTCGATGCTTTTGACCACATCGCCGCGTTCGACTGCTTCGTCGAGGCGTTTCTGAGACGGTTCTTCTGATTTGTCTTCCTCGTCGTCGCCTTCCTCGGCCATTTCCGATCCGCCGGTTGAAGTTCACGCGGCGCAACCGCCACTGCGAATCGCACCGCGCACGCGCGCTTCAGTGTGGCACGAGCCGGGCAAGCCCGTCGCGCACATGATCCATGTACCAGACCATCACCGTGACGATCAGAATCGAGAACAGCACCATTCCCGCGCCGATGTTGAGCGGCATGGCGGCGAAATAGATCTGGAACTGCGGCATCAGCTTCGACAGCACACCCAGACCCAACTGGAACACCAGGCCGAAGGCGAGGAACGGCGCCGACATCTGGATCCCGATCTGGAACGCCTCGCCGACCATGATGACCGAGGCCTTAGCGAAATCGCCGACGGGCAGCCAATCGCCGGGCGGGAACAATTGGAAGCTCGAGGTCGCGCCCGCGAGCGCCAAATGATCGAGGTCGGTGATGAAGATCATCGCCACTGCGAGCACCGACAGGAAATTGCCGAAGATCACGCCCTGCTGCCCCTGAGTCGGATCGACCGACATGGCAAAGCCGAGACCGAGCTGGTTGGCGATGACCGTACCGGCAACCTGCGTCGCGGCCAGGACCAGCCGCCCGGCCAGACCGATCGCCAGGCCGACGGCGAGTTCGCCGGCCAAATAGACCAGCAGCCGGCTGAAGTCGCGCGACAGGCCGGGCGGATAGGTCTTGGCGACGAGCGGATAGAGGATCAGCGTGGTCATCAGCGCGAAGCCGAGCCGCGCCTGCACCAGGATCGCGGTTTCGCCGAGCGCCGGCATCAGCATCATGGACGAGCCGACGCGGGCAAAGATCAGGAGATAGATGACCGTGACCTCGGGCAGGATCCTGATGATCATCTGGTCAAGCCTGCACTCCCTTCGCGCGATTCCGGTCCGGCGTCAGCCACCGGCGATCATCCGCTCCATCAGCCGGTTCATGTAGCTGTCCATGACCGAGCCCATGTAGGGCAAAGACAGGAGCAGCACGACAAAGATCGTGATGATCTTCGGCACGTAGACGAGAGTGGCTTCCTGGATCTGGGTGACCGCTTGCAACAGCCCGATGACGACGCCAATGACGAGGCCGGCGACCATCACCGGCCAGCCGATCAGCATGATCGTCCAGATCGCATCGCGCGCGATGTCGAGCACTTCCGGGCCAGTCACGCCGCCCTCCGAATCATCCAATCGTTGCCGGCGATCATCGCACGTGGGAGCCGCCGTGCCAGCCACAGACTTGGCGACCATCGCATCAGACCGGGACGGTCGAGGTCGTTGTCGACGTTACCCCGGTGCCGCAGCCACGCCAACCGCAGCTGCCGGCCGGATACGACGGTTCGTCCGCGTGCACCTGCCGGTCCCGACGGACCGCGAGGCGCTCTCTCAATCGAGAGGAGCTTTGAATTTGAAACTGGAGACTGCGTCGGCCGCCAGCGCGACTCGACTGTCGACTTTGCTGCCCTCGCTCACATCGGCATGCGCATGATGTCCTCGTAGGCCGAGATGACCTTGTCGCGCATGGCCACCATGGTTTCCATCGCCACTTCCGTCTCGGCAACCGCGGTGACGACGTCGATGACGTTGCCCTTGCCGTTGGTGTAGGCCGAAGTCTTGGCTTCGGAGACGCGCCCCTGCTCGACGACGCCGCTGACCGCGTCACGCAGCATGGCGGCGAAATTGGGTTGTTCCGGCTGGACTGCCGCTGCCTGTTCGATACCGAGGCCGGTCGAGTCGAGCGAATTGCGCGCCTCCGGCCGGGCGGTCAGCCCCTGGACCAGACGGTAGGCATTGGTAGCAAAAGTGGAAGTCGACATAGCGCCGTCCTTTCAGCGTCAAGGCGAATCCCGCGTCATGCGCGCAGGATATCCAAGGTTTTCAAGAGCATCCGCCGGGTGGCGGTAATGACATTCAGATTGGCTTCGTAAGATCGCTGCGCCTGGCGCATGTCGACCATTTCGACCAGCGGATCGACGTTGGGATACTTCACATAGCCATTGGCATCGGCCGCCGGATGGCCGGGCTCGTAGCGGGAACGAAAGTCGGTGCGGTCGAGTTCCACTCTGCCGAGCTTCACGGTGTCGGCGCCGATTTCCTTGTCGAGCGCGGAGGTGAATGTCGGGACCTTGCGACGATAGGGATCGCCGCCGGCCGTGCGGGCCGTCGAATCGGCATTGGCCAGGTTCTCCGCGATGACGCGCATGCGGCCCGACTGGGCCGACAGCCCTGAAGTGGCAATCTTGACGGCACGATCAAAATCCATGGTTCACGTCCTCGAGAAATTGGCCGACCAGCGACTGCCGGCGCGAATGGAAGCAATCGGCGGGGCCGCATCAGCCATTCTTGCCGATGGCCATCTTCAACAGGCTGAGTCCGCGCTGGTAGAGCGCCGAGGCCGCCTGGAAATCGATCTGGTTTTCGGTTGTCTTGACCATCTCGGCCTCGACGTTGACGGCGTTGCCGTTGGGCCGAACCTCGAAATCGCCCTTGCGCCCGTTCTCGTGGAAACCGTCCTCGCTACCGATCGCCTGAGCCTCGATGTGGTTCGGAGACGTCATAGCGATGGTGACCGGCGTCGGCTCGCTGATCGACTGGCCGCTCGCCCCGACGAGGCCGGAGAACTCCAGCTTCTTCAGGTCGCGGCCCTTGTAGCGCGGCGTGTCGGCGTTCGAAACGTTTTCGGCGAGCACCGATTGGCGCGCCTGATGCCAGCGCATCTTGGTCTTCAGCGCCTCGACCAGAGGCAGATCGGTGACAGCCATGAAGGAGCCTCCTCATCGGGGCCGCTTGCTGCCACCCCGTCGCTAGGCAATATCTTCCCGGCTTAGGGTTAATGAATGGTTAATTGTCGGTTTCGAATAGGGACCAAGGCTGTCGATCTGGCGTATTTCGATCGCATTTCCCTCTACAATCCGTTAATCCTGCCGCGGCCGAAGGCAATTTTTGCCAGGTGGCGTTAATAGGATAAAATGCGCGCGAGAATCGGCGCGAGCCAGACGAACGGGACGACGGGATGCGTGAGTTGTTGAATTCGATTCTCGGGCAGGACGCGGGCCAGGTGGCCCAGTTCGTCATCGCGCTCATCCTCGTCGTCATCCTCATCGTGCTGGTCGCCTGGGTCATCGGGCGATTCGCCACCGGTTCTCTCGGAGCGCGCAAGGGATCGACGAAGGGTCGCAGCCGTCTGGCCGTCACCGACGCCAGCGACGTCGATGGTCACCGCCGGCTGGTGTTGGTGCGGCGCGACGACGTCGAGCATCTGATCATGATCGGCGGACCGAACGATCTCCTGATCGAGAGCCGGATCATGCGGCAACCGACGACCGGCGTGCGGGTCAACCCGCAACAGACGCAGCGTCCGGCCGCGCCGTCGCCGCAGGAACTGCTTGCAGCGGCACCGCCGGTTCCCCCGGTCGGCGCCCAGCCGGCGCCGGTCCCCGCCGCCCCACATCGCACGCCGACTCAGATGCCGCAGATCGAGTCGTTCGACGACGCCTCGCCGACCCGTACCCCGACGCCGACCGAACCACCGGTAGCCCGCCGCCCC
Source organism: Ancalomicrobiaceae bacterium (assembly GCA_031291575.1). Taxonomy (GTDB): domain Bacteria; phylum Pseudomonadota; class Alphaproteobacteria; order Rhizobiales; family Ancalomicrobiaceae; genus CAIYYN01. The sequence goes on along the minus strand of JARLIT010000242.1, from coordinate 1,830 downwards.
GACCTGAAGCCGCCGACGCTCGGCAATCTCCTGCATGCTGCAACCTCGGTCGCCGCCGTGCCGCCCGCCGCCACCCCTGCACCGGTCGCCGCGGCCCCATCCTTCGAGCCGCCGCGGATGCCGACGGCGCGCACACAACCGCCACCGCATCGGTTCGACGATCGCGAGGCACCGACCGAGATGGTTCCACCGCCGGCGCGCCATTCCGCCGCCGAGTTCCCCCAGCCGCCCTATGCCGGTGAACCGAAGGTGCCGACTTACGCCTCCGAACAGCGGGAGCGGGTGTCCAATCAGATCGAACAGGCCTTGTCGGCGCTTGCCAACGAGCCGACGTCGGCACCGCGTCAGCCCGTTCCGGAGCCCACTGCGCTGCGCCCCTCGATACGGCACGATGCCGCCGCCAGTCAGCAGCCGGCGCTGCAGGAATTCGAAGCGTCAGTGCTGATGCCGGCCGTGCCGGTTGCGCCGCAGCGCGAGACGGCAGCGCCGACCCGCCCGGTCATGCCGCCGGTGCCTCAGCGCCCGACCCCGGTGCCGCGCGCGCCGCTCTCCGGACAGACGAGCCCGCTGCAGCCGCATGCGGTCGCCGAGCCGGTTTCCTTGCGCCCGGAGCCCGATACGACGATTCTGACGCAGCGTCCGGCAATCGTTGCGTCGGCACCGCGACCGCAACCGATCCAGCCGGTGACGGCGCCGCGGCCGGTCACTGGTATCCCGCCATTTGGCGGCCCCGTTGGCCCGGCCCCGGTTACAGCCCCTCAGGCCGACACGAGGTCCGAGGCCAAGCAGAAATCCGACGAGTTGGAAGAGGAAATGGCCAAGCTCCTGTCCGAGCTCGGCCGGCCGCCGTCGCGGTGAGACGACGGCCCGGGAACCCGGCGTTGGATCGCATCACTTGGATCATGAGAGGTCGCGGCGAGCTTTGCCCATGCGCATGAGCCGAACGAGCGTTGCCACGACGCGCAAGCTCTATCTCGCCGCCATTGCCCTGGCAGCCGGGGTGCTGGCCACGGCTATGGCCGGCCCGGCGGTCGCACAGGATATTTCGGTCAATCTCGGCCAAGGCAACACCATCAGCGAACGCGCCGTCCAGCTGATCGCCTTGATGACGGTGCTGTCGCTGGCGCCGTCGATCATCGTCATGGTGACGAGCTTCACCCGAATCGTCGTGGTCTTGTCGCTGCTGCGCTCGGCCATCGGGCTGCAGACCGCGCCGCCGAACTCGGTGATGATCAGCCTTGCCCTGTTCCTGACCGCCTTCGTCATGCAGCCGACCTTCACCCGCGCCTACGAAGAGGGAGTGAAGCCGCTGACCGACGGCACGATCGAGCTCAACCAGGCGATTGAGCGGGCCGGCGTGCCGTTCCACGAGTTCATGCGCGCCCATGTGCGCGAGAAGGACCTCGCCCTCTTCCTCGACCTCGCCAAGGAAGACGTGCCGAAACAACCGGAGGATCTGAGCTTCCGCGTGCTCGTCCCCGCCTTCATGATCTCGGAATTGCGCCGTGCCTTCGAGATCGGCTTCCTGCTCTACCTGCCGTTCCTGATCATCGATCTGGTCGTGGCATCGGTGCTGATGTCGATGGGCATGATGATGCTGCCACCCGCCACCATATCGCTGCCGTTCAAACTGATCTTCTTCGTCCTGGTCGACGGCTGGAGCCTCGTCGCCGGCAGCCTGGTGCGCTCGTTCGGCACGTAAGGCTGCCACAAAGCGACGCCTGTCCGCCAACGCGTCACCCCGTCGGACCGCTCAGGCCTTCGGCGCGTTGGCCGGCTCCGGCGGCTGCGAGGATGGCGCCGCGGCAGGCGGCAACGGACCCGGCGGCG
>JARLIT010000241.1 GCA_031291575.1 Ancalomicrobiaceae bacterium | reverse complement strand
TTGCGGGCCGTTATGATCGTCCCCACTGCAGCGTAGGGATCGGAAAACCACACCTGCAGCGCCCGTTCCGGCGTGATCGAGAACAGCGAGATCACCAGGTCGACACGGTTGGTGAGGAGATAGGGAATGCGGTTGGTCGAGGTGATCGGAACCAATTCCAGTGTGACGCCCATGTATTTCGCCAGCAGACGTGCCACGTCGACATCATATCCGTCCGGCTGACCATCGGTTCCGGTGATGCCGAACGGTGCACTCGTCGGGTCGACTGCGATCGCTACGCTGCCCTTGGAGATAATGGCATCAACGGTTTGCGCGTGGGCCACGCCCAGTGTCATCAGCATCGCCGTCAGAAGCATGGCTAGCCACTTCATCACTTCCTCCCTTTGCTCTTGTCTAATGGCGCATATCTGTGCATGTTATCGGTAACCAGTCAACAACACCTGCTGCGGGGAGGAGACGGTGCTGAATTACACGTTCCAGTTCGGCACGGTATGGCGCGAGTGGCCGTTACTCGTTGCCGGATTGCTGACGACGATCAGATTATCGATCATCTCCATGGTATTAGGGACGGTCGTGGCGACGGTGGCAGCCGCCGCCTCCGTCTATGGATCACGCGCCTTGCGTGTATCCGTCCTCGCCTATGTGGAGTTCACCCGTAACACGCCATTCCTGGTCCAGGTGCTCACCGTCTACCTGGGCTTGCCGAGCCTCGGAGTGCATCTGTCGGCTGGCGATGCCGCCATTCTGGCAATGACTATCAATATCGGCGCCTATGGCTCAGAAATCGTCCGCGCCGGCATTGAATCGATCCCGAAGGGGCAAATCGAAGCGGCGAAAGCGCTGGGGCTGCGACCGGCGCTCATTTTCCGCCTGGTCGTCTTCCGGCAGGCGCTCATCGCCATCTATCCGGCGCTGGCCAGCCAATTCATGCTGCTGATGCTGTCGACCAGCATCGTCTCAGCCATTGCCGTCGAGGAGCTCACCGCCACCGCCAATACCATCCAGAGCCGGACATTCCGCACCTTCGAGGTGTATTTCGTCGTGACGCTGATCTACATCGCGCTGTCGCTGCTATTCAGAGCCGCGTTCCACTTCATCCATGTCCGCTGGGTGCGGGTGAGATGATCCGGGATTTCTCGACCGGAGACCTGCTGCTGTTATTGCTGGCGGCGCGCTGGACCGTCGCCCTGTCGCTGATCGCTTTTGCGGGCGGGGCGATGGCCGGGCTGGCGGTCGCGCTGGCGCGCGCATCGAGCGCCGCGATCCCGCGCTATGCCGCTATGGTCTATATCGAATTGTTCCAGGACACGCCGCTCTTGATGCTGCTGTTCGTGGTGTTCTTCGGCGCCAACGTGCTGGGCTTTCAGGTCAGTCCCTGGGCGGCGGCCTCGATCGGCCTGACGCTCTATGGCAGCGCCTTTCTCGGCGAGATCTGGCGCGGCTGCCTCGAATCCGTGCCCACCGGACAGCGCGAGGCGGCCAAGGCGCTTGGCCTCAAACCCTGGCAAGCGATGGTCTTCGTCGTTCTGCCGCAAGCACTGCGGTTATCGATCCCGCCGACCATCGGCTTCTTGGTGCAACTGGTCAAGAATACCTCGCTCGCTTCGATCATCGGCTTCACCGAATTGACGCGCACCGGGCAGTTGGTCAACAATGCGACCTACCGGCCGCTGGCGGTGTTTCTGGCCGTATCGCTGATCTATTTTGCCCTGTGCTGGCCGTTGTCGCTGGCAAGCCGTCAGTTGGAAAAACGGCTCGGGCAGCCGCTGGTCTGAGGGCCGCGCTCACCCAGACAAGGGCGTCCGGCTGACGGCCGAACTGCGAGCGAGCGGGCGCCAGCTGCAACCGGGTGGCGCGCAGGGTCCGACCAGATTGGCACAATCTGGTCGGCAAACAATGGTGCAGCTTCAGCTCTGGCCGGCCGTGGCACGCAGCGCCCGTGCCGCGTCCGCATCGATGATGCGCAGGCGCGTGCGATAGTGGCGGGCCTCGCCGGGCTGCAGCGTGATCAGGACACCGTCCGCCCGCGCGCTGTCGCGGCCGAAGCCGTTGGTGCAGGGTTCGACGCCGACGGCATATTGGCCTTCGCCCATCATGCGCCATTCGATGTAATTCGGCAGGGCTCGATGGTCGTAGCGGATGGCAACGCCGGTTCCGGACATCAAGTTCGGATTGTAAATGGCGACTTCGACCTCGCCATTATCGTCCGGGCGCATGTGGTGTTCGAACGTCTGCTGGACACAGTCTTTCTGCGGCGCGGTGAACCGCGACCAGCTCGTCGGCTCCGCCACATCGGCCGTTCCGAACAGCAGGCGTGGCGCGCCAGCGGTCGGAGCGATCAGTTCGGCCCCGTCGTCGACGAACGGATAGCCGATGTTGAAATGATAGAGCAGCATGTGCTCGGTCGGCAGAAACCCGCGGTTCTCGACGACATCTTCCATGCTCAGCCAGGCGCCCCCGAGGGCGGCACGGTAGGTGCGGGTCAGCACAAGGTTTTCGCCATAGGCCTGGGCCTGCGTCACCCGTCCGACCGCCTCCAGCACATAGTCGCCATCGACCCAGCGTTCGCCAAAGCTGACGATCTCGGCCGGGACGAGCGCCGCGCGGTCATGTACGCCATAGCGCTCGGTCGGCCGGGCCGGGAAATTGTAGTGCGCGACTGAAGCCTCCTCCGGATTGCCGATGTGAACCAGGCCGCAGGTGTTGTTGAGGCCGCCAAGCCCGGTCCGGAGCCAGCCGAACCCGGACTGATCCTCGAAATACCAGGGGGCGGGGAGCATCGTCGGCGGAATCCAGGCAACCGATGCGCCGCGAAACTCGCAGCGGCCGAGATCGAAGCCCCTGTCCACCCCGACTTCGAAGGAAAACCCCGTCCCGGTGCGGAATTCCAACAGCCGAACGCCGCGCGACGGACCATTGTCGGAGGTCAGAAGCCGCACGCCAGCGATCTGCGACATGTGGCCGACGCGCCGCCGCAGTTGATCGCCGCTGAGTTCGCGGCCGAAGAAATGCATTTGCGTGACCTCCCCATGTTACATGTATTCATTATGTATGTTACGGGTATCATAGCGGGGGTTGGCGGCGAGAGCAATCATCTGTCCCGGGGAAGCGCCTCGAGAGGTGAGGGCCATGGCCGAGAAGGATCGGGACGTCTTGACGAGGGAGGAAGGTGCGGTCCGGCGGGGGTTCGGCCCGACGATGGCCGAGGTCGCTGCGCTGGCCGGCGTGACCAAGATGACGGTCTCGCGCGTGCTGCGCCAGCCGCAGAAGGTCAATCCAGACACGCGCGAACGGGTCTCTTCGGCAATGGCCAGCCTCGGCTATGTGCCGAACCGGCTGGCGGGAAGTCTGACCTCGGGCGCGACCGGCCTGATCGCGGCCATCGTGCCGACGCTGCGCCATTCGATCTTCGCAGACGTGCTGGAGGGCCTGTCCGACGTCATCTCCGATGCCGGGCTCGACCTGTTCGTCTCGTTCTCCTCCTATCGCACTGATGTGGAAGAAGGGCAGATCCATTCGATCCTGGAGCGTCGGCCCGATGGGCTGGTGTTGACGGGTCTGACCCATACCATCGCCTCCAGAGAGATCCTGCGCAGCTTCGGCGTTCCGGTCGTCGAGACCTGGGAGACGTCCGAAGCGCCGATCGACATGATGGTCGGCTTTTCCAACCGTGATGCAGCGCACGCCATGACCTCGGAACTGATCCGCGCCGGCTATCGCCGCATTGCCTTCGTTAACGGCTCGCCCCGCAACAACGAGCGTGCCCGGTTGCGGGCCGAGGGATATCTGACTGCCATCGCCGAGGCTGGCCTGTCGGCACCGCCGATCCATGTGGTTGAGCACGACGCCGATATCGGGCCCGAGATCGGTGGGCGGGCGCTGATGGCGGTGCGCCAACAAACGCCGGATGTGGATGCCATCTTCTTCACCAGCGACATTTTCGCCGTGGGCGCCATTCTCGCCTGTCGCGAACTCGGCATCGGGGTGCCGGACCAGATCGGCATCGCTGGCTTCCACGATCTCGAAATCGGCAGGGTGGTATCGCCAACACTGACCACCGTGCATGTGCCGGCCATCGAGATGGGGCGCAAGGCTGGGCACATGTTGCTGGGGCGCCTGTCGAATGCCAGCGCCTCGCCGGGTCGGCATGACCTGGGGTTCAGTCTGGTGCTGCGCGAGAGCGCGCGGCGAACGAAAGGCTGAGACCGCCCGGCTGGCGCCGCCTCGTTTGCCTGTGGTTGTTGCCGCATTGAGCGTATCTTTCGATCAGATTGCTCCGTTCAGACGACATCAAACTGCGCAGACTCAATATTGTTTCGACGGTCGGAATCAAAATCATACCCACCAAAGGCGTCTATGCCGCGACCAAGAGCGCCGTTCGCACCATCACTGAAGCCCTGAAGGCAGGAGGCCGGACGACACCTTAGGGTGACTGAAATATCGTCAGGCGTGATCTTGACGAACTCTGCGGGTTCGATGACTGATCCGGCCATCAAGGAGGCCATGGCAGGCGCATCGCCAACCTCGCCATTGCGCCCGATGCAATCGCGCGCCGTATCTGCTACGCGATCGAGCCGCCGGCCGATGTGGAGGTCGGCAGCATCGCCATCCGACCGACGGCTCAGGATTGATGATCCGTTTGACGTGGCAGCCCGACGTCATTGCCGGTATTCAGAGTAGAGAAATGGCCGAGGTCAGGCGACGGATCGCTTCGTCGACCGTTGAGCGAGGGCATCCAAGGTTTACGCGCATGTAGCCGTGACCTTCAATTCCGAATTTCTGTCCCTTGTCGAGCCAAAGCCTCGCTTTCGTGAGCATAAACTTGTCGAGAGCATCGGCGTCCATGCCAAGGCCGCGGCAGTCCATCCACGCAAGGTAGAGAGAATCGGCGGGTAGCACCCGGACTGTCGACAGCGCGCCATTGACCGCATTGGCGAAGTGCGCGTGGTTTTCGCGAAGGTAGACCAGCAACTGGTCCAGCCACGGTTCGCCGTGCGCATAGGCGGCTTCGGCCGCCGCCATGCCCATGACGTTAACCGTCGTTGCCATATTCCGACTGAATTGGCGCTCAAACTCGTCGCGGATACGCTTGTTCGGAATGATGAGATTTGCACTTTGCAGACCAGGCAAGTTGAATGTCTTGCTTGGAGCCGTGCATGTAATGCAATTCCGGGCAGTAGATTCGCCAATCGAGGCAAATGGATGGTGCCGTTTTGCCGGATTGATGATGAGATCTTGGTGGATCTCGTCGGAAATCACGAGAATATCGTGGCGATCGCAGATGTCGGCCATGATGCGGAGCTCATCCTCGGACCAGACATTGCCGGTCGGATTATGAGGATTGCTCAAGATGAAGATCTTGGTGTCGTCGCGGATCGCCGCCTCGAAGGCCGTTTCGTCGAAGAGATAGCCGTCGCCGTCGCGGCGAAGCGGCGCATAGGCCAAATGCCGACCGTTCAACTCCACGTCGGTGTGAAAATGGGAATAGACCGGAGGCTGGATGAGAACTGAATCGCCGGGGGACGAGAAAGCCTGGATGGCCGTCCTCAGCGCGGTCACCACTCCGGCGGACTGGAGGATCCACTCCCTGGAAATATCCCATCCGAAGCGCTTGGCCTGCCAGCCGACGACCGCGTCGACATAGCTTTCCCTGACGTCTGGATAGCCGAAGACGCCATGCTCGACGATCTCGTGCAGAGCATCGAGTACTGGCTGGGGCGCCCTGAAGTCCATGTCGGCAACCCACATCGGCAACGGATCAGCGGCGGCTTCGTCCGGAGCGAGCAGTTTCGCCGCATAGGCCCACTTGACCGAATTGGAGTGTCTGCGGTCGATGACATCGTCAAATACGCAGCTGTTGTTGTGCAACTGGGAGGTTGTCCTCGTCGCCAACACATCAGAATTCATGATCGCCGTTCCTTCTTCGCAGTCTCGCGCGATGGGCATCGCCATCTGATCGGCCCCCAAGAGACCGATTGCCGGTCCGCTGGCAATGTTTGAGTCTGCGCCTGCGCTATCCGCAAACGTCTGGAATTTCCAGTCGGTGTTTGCGCGGCCCAAAGGCCATTGTGGGGGCTCGGGCTTCGCACTGGTCCGTTTGCAATCGCGTCGGCTCAGAGGCGTTCGCCACTTTTCGCGTCGAACAGCGAGGCCCGGTTGAGATCGAGCGCCAGCGTGATGGTGTCGCCGAGGTGATAGGCAACGTCGGCGCTGACGCGGATGGTGACCGACTGTGCACCGAGCTTGCTCCAGAGCATGGTGTCGGCTCCGGTCGGCTCGACCATCTCGACCCGTCCCGGCGTGCGAAAGCGGCGTCCGCCGTCGTCACCGGAAGCTGCGTCGCCGAGGCTAATGTGCTCGGGGCGGACCCCCAGCACGGCTTCCGCACCGTCGACCAGCGGGCCGCCGGAACGCTCGTAGGCATGCAAGGGAATCCTGAGGTCGCCGATGTCGAACGCAACGGTGTCGCCCGCGATCGCCAGCCGGCCCTTGAGAAAATTCATGCCCGGTGAGCCGATGAAGCCGGCCACGAACAAATTGCAGGGCTTGTTGTAGACCTCATGCGGCGGTGCGAGCTGCTGGATGATGCCACCCTTCATGATCGCGATGCGATCGGCGAGCGTCATCGCCTCGATCTGGTCGTGGGTAACATAGATCATCGTGTTGCCGAGATCCTGATGCAGACGCTTGATCTCGACGCGCAGCTCCGCCCTGAGCTTGGCGTCGAGGTTGGACAGCGGTTCGTCGAACAGGAAGACGTCGACGTTGCGGACCAGCGCCCGGCCGATGGCGACACGCTGGCGCTGTCCGCCGGACAATTCAGCCGGCTTGCGCTTCAACAGCGCTTCGATCTGCAGCACCTGCGCCGCCTTGGCGACGCGCGCCTTGACCTCCGCCTTGGGCAAGCCGGAGATCTTCAGCCCGAAGCCCATGTTGTCCTCGACGCTCATGCGTGGATAGAGCGCGTAGGACTGGAACACCATGCCGATGCCGCGGTCCTTCGGCTCGTCCCAGGTGACGTTCTTGCCGGAGATCCAGATTTCGCCGTCGGTGATATCCAGAAGCCCGGCAATGGCGTTGAGCAGGGTCGACTTGCCACAGCCCGATGGACCGAGCAGCACCAGAAACTCGCCCCTGCCGATGTCGAGGGACATGCGGTCGAGCACGGTTTGGGCGCCGTAGCGGATCACCAGATCCCGGACCGAAACGCTGATCTGCCCAGAGGCGGCCTCACGATGAGCAATGATGGCGTCGCGGCCCAGGTCTGTTGCTATTTTGCTCATGTTCTTCAACCTTTTACCGCGCCAGCGGCAATTCCGCGGACGAACCAGCGGCCAGACACGAAGTAGACGAGAAGCGGCACGGCGGCGGTGAGAATGGTCGCGGCCATGTCGACGTTGTAGGCGCGCGTGCCCTCGGTGGTGTTGACGATGTTGTTCAGCTGAACGGTCATCGGCCAGTTGGCCTGGCCGGCGAAAACGGTGCCGAGCAGGAAGTCGTTCCACACGCCGGTGACCTGCAGGATGACAGCGACGATGATCATCGGCGTCGACAAGGGCAGCATGATCGAGGTGAAAATCCGCCAGAATCCGGCGCCGTCGACCCGCGCCGCCTTGAACAGCTCGATCGGCACCGACGAAAAGTAGTTGCGGAACAACAGCGTCATCACCGGAAGGCCGAAGATGACGTGCACGGTGATGATGTTGAACAGCGTGCCGTAGAGCGATACGTAGGCGTAGATCCGAACGAGGGGATAGATGAAGATCTGGTACGGCAGAAAAGCGCCGGCCAGAAGCAGGCCGAACAGCACGTTCGACCCCTTGGTCCGCCACAGCGACAGGCTGTAGCCGAGCAGCGCACCGGCCAGGATCGACAGGACGACCGATGGCGCGGTGATGAGCACCGAGTTGGTGAAGCCGACTTTCAGCCCGTCGCAGGAGGCGCCGGTGCAGGCGCTCGACCATGCCGTGACCCAAGGCTCGACGGAGAAGTGGCTCGGTAGCGCGAAGATCTGGCTCATGCGGATCTCGTCGAGCGTCTTGAAGCTCGTCACCACCATGACGTAGAGCGGCATCAGGAAGAACAGGCAGCTCACCGCGACGAAGGCGTAGATGCCGATGCGGCCGGCGGTGAGACGCCTAGGCTTAGGACCGCGAGGGCGTCTCTCGTGTGCAGTTGCCATAGTCATCAGCGGCTCCCATTCTTTTCGCGGAAGTACTCGAAGTAGAACCACGGCGTGAAGACGACAAGAACGAAGATAAGCATGACGGTGCAGGCTGCCGTCGCGAGGCCGATGTTCGATCGGTTGAAGAAGAAGTCCATGATGAACTTCGCTGGCACGTCCGTCGACAGTCCCGGTCCGCCGCTGGTCAGAGCGACCACGAGGTCGTAGGCCTTGATGACCGAGAGCGACATCAGCACGACGGCGGTGACGATGGTCGGCCGCATCATCGGCAGCGCGATCGAGACGTAGACGCGCCAGGTCGGAATGCCGTCGACTCGGGCCGCCTTCCAGATTTCCTGGTCGATGCCGCGCAGCCCGGCGAGCATCAACGCCATGATCAGTCCCGACCCCTGCCAGACGCCGGCGAGAACGAGCGCGTAGATCGCCTTGTCCGGAGTCACCAGCCAGTCGAAGGAAAATCCCATCCAGCCAAAATCGTGCATCGCCTTCTCGATGCCGACCGTCGGGTTCATCATCCACTGCCAGACCAGGCCAGTGACGATGAACGAGATCGCTTGCGGATAGAGGATGATTGTCCGGACCGTATCCTCGGCGCGGATCTTGCTGTCGACCATCGCGGCCAGAAGAAACCCGATGACCAGACACAGGATCATCATCAGCACGCCGAAGATCGCGATGTTGTGCACCGCGATGTTCCAGCGCTCGGTGGCGAAGAGCCGCGTATACTGCGCCAAGCCGACGAACTGCGTGTTGGGCAGCATCTTGGAACTGGTCAGCGAAATCAGAACCGTCCAGACCATGGTGCCGACGTAGGCCCCGAGCACCAGCACCCAGAAGGGGACGATCGTCAACGTTGCTCCCCAGCTTCGCTTTTGTCTTCGCGCCATGCCGACACTCCTCCGCTCTCACAATCTCAAGGCCGGCGGGCCGCGCAGACGGTCCGCCGGCAATCGTCGCGGGGCGGTCACTGCCGCGAGAGCGCCTCTGCAAACTTGGCGACGAAGGTGTCGACCGACGTGTCTGGCTTCGACCACGACGTGGCAAGCAGATCCTGGATGGCACCGATGGCATCGGGAGAGTTGTAGAAGTCGCGATCGCCGACCTGGTTGGCGGGATTGGCCATCAGCTTGAGGCCGATCTGGCCACAAGGATCGACTTTGGAGACATCGACGTCGCCGCGCACGGGGATCGATCCCTTGACCAGGTTGAAGGCAACCTGGATGTCCTTGCTCATCATGGTGTTGACGAGGAGATCCTGCGACTTGAGCATCGCCGGATCCTTGGTCGCGGTCACGATGAACATGTCGCCGCCGAACACGTAGCCCTGGTTGGGCCCGATGGCCGGCGTACAGGCAAAGTCGACCATCGGCTGCTTGTGGGCGTTGAGGAACTCGCCCTTGGCCCAGTCGCCCATGAACTGCACGCCGGCGGTGTTGTTGATGACCAGCGCGGTGGAGTCGTTCCAGTTGCGAGCCGAGGCGCCCGGGTCAGAGTAGGCCCGCATCTTGAACAGAGTTTCGACGACATCGCGGAACGCGGCGCTCTTCATCGCGTTGACGTCGTGGTCGATGTAGACCTTGCGGAACAGATCGGTGCCACCCTTGGAGATCATCAGGAAGCGCCACATCGAGTCGATCGTCCAGCCGTCGCGCGAGACAGCGATCGGGATGATGCCGGCTGCCTTGAGCTTGTCGAGGGTGGGGAAGAACTCGTCCCAGGTCTTGGGAACGTCGACGCCGGCCTTCTTGAGAGCGGGGATGGACCACCACGACCAGGTCTGGCCGTGAAGATCGATCGGGACGCCGTAGACCTTGCCGTCGCGCGTGATCGAATCCCACAACAGCGCCGGGATGGCTGCTTTCCAATTGCCCGCTGCCGCAAGAGCGGAGATGTCCCGCACGTAGCCGTTGGCGACGAATTCGTCGAGCTGCTTGCCGGGAACGATCTGCATGGCCGTCGGAGGATTGCCGCCGACGATACGGTTGATCCCGACCGAGCGGGCATTGTCGCCGCCGCCGCCGGCGATGGCGTTGTCGATCCACTCGCCGCCCGCCTTGATATAGGCGTTGGCGATCACTTTGACGGCCGCCGCTTCGCTGCCGGACGTCCACCAGTGGATCACTTCGGCCTTTTCACCGGCCAGCGCGGAAGTAGCAACACCTGCGAGCAAGGCTGCAGCGAGCAGTCCGGTCGCAGACCGAATGGCAAAGAAACTCATGAAGTCCTCCCTGAATAGCCTGCAGATACGGCATCGTCATTCTGCAGATGGATTGCGATAAGTTGCTGAGCGACAGATATATATTTCGTATAGTCGAGTATAATCATTCGCCTCCTATCGTTCCGAGAGGAGCTCGCCGGCACCGGGGAGCGACGCGATCAGCTCCTCGGGCCGACCCGACTACTTGAGGTAGCCGAGGTGTTTTTCCTGCAGAGACAGCATGGTGTTGAGCAGATCCTCGGCGGCGCGGGCGTCGTGGCAGACCGGGTCGACCAGCAGCGCCTGCAGCGCCGCTTCCTTCGAGCCCGAGAGGACCGCCTCCGTGGTCATGTCGTTGACGGGGACCTGGGTCATCAGCAGCGCGGCGAAGGCCTTCGGATAGGGATCGAGCCTGACGCCGTGGATGCCGTTCGCGTCGATGACGGCGGGGACCTCGACGATCTGGTTGGCTGGCAGATAGCCGATCAAGCCGTCGTTCGGCAGATTGACCGCCAGCTCGCCGTGGTGGGTGTCGGTCAGGATGCCCTCGATGATCGGAACCACACGCCAGTATTCCTCCGGCGGGGTGCCGTCAGCGATCCGCCGCAGAGCTTCCTCGTGGTTCGACCGCATCGCGGCCTTGTAGCTCGAGTAGAACTCCAGGATACCGCGATGGTCGACGACGCTGGCAGCCCAGGGGATGTACTCGCCGAAGTGACTGTCCGTGGTGATCGGCAGATGGCCGAACCGCTTCAGGATCTCCTGGAACAGACTTCGCTCGCCGATGTAGCCGAACACCGCCGGCGCCTTGGCGAAATAGGCTGGCGCCTTGGCACGGATATCGGGATAGGCGTCTTTGCCGCTGTCCTTGTAGGTCGCCTCGACCAGCACGCTGAAATGGTTGAAGCCGCCAGCCTTGAACTCCAGGTTCTCGATCGGGGTGTTCAGCAGAAGCGGCAGGTGCTCGTTGAGCGAGGCCACCTCGTGGCAGATGCCGACATACTTCAGAGCCGGGAACTTGGTGTGAACCGCCTGCGAGATGCGCACCATCGGATTGCTGAGGTTGAGGACATAGGCATCCGGACAGATCTCCGAGATGCGTTGGCAGATGGTCAGGATCGGCGGGATAATGCGCAAAGCATGGAACAGGCCACCCGGACCGCCGTTTTCGCCGTAGACTTGGCGGAAGCCGTATTGCATCGGGATCTTCCAGTCCTGCTCCCACAGGGTGTGGCGATCACCGACTTCAATCGAGATCAGGCAGAACTTCGCGCCCTTGAGCGCCTGGTCGAGCGACGTGGTCGCTTCAATCTTGTAGGGAAGCGCATTGTCCTGGATATGCCGGCTGGCCACGCCTTCAACGAAGGAGAGAGCTTCGGGGTTGATATCGTTGAGGACAATCGTGCTGCCGGCGAGGGACCTGCAGCGCAGGATGTCTCCAATCGTGCCGAGACCGAACATGGCGCTGCCGGCGCCAATCAGGACGATTCGTGTGCTCATGATGAGCTTCCCTTTCATGGAATTTGGATAAGCGAGGGCGGGTGACGAGCGCCTGGTCGGCACTCGCCCTGCAAAGCTCAGGTAATTGTGGCTCGCTGTTCGTGTATGCTACCGGCCGAAGCGGTATTCGGTCCGATGTGTGTAGACTTCGTCTGGCCTCAAGACGCAGTTCTGGAAGTGCGGTTTGTTGATCGAGTCCGGGAAGAACTGTGGCTCCAGGCAGAAGCCCGAGCGCGGCAGCAGCCGCATGCCATCAAGTCCGGGGGATGAGACCTTCAACGTGGCCGCGTCAAAGAATTGCAACCCCGGCTTGGTCGTCCACACCTCCATGGTCACGTCGCCCTGCGCGGAAACCACCCGCGCCGCCGGGGCAAGGGCGCCGGAACCGCGCAGGATGACGTTGCCGTCGTAGTGGAACAGACCATTCGAGGTTTCGAAGCGAATGGGCCGTTCCGTCCGGAAGTCCCAGGGCGTTCCCTTGACCGCGAGAATCTCGCCGGTCGGGATGAGGTCGCCGTCGGTCGGGGTGAAGAAGTCTGCCTCGAGCACCAACCGGTGCGCCAAGACGTCGCCGCCACCGTCCAGGTTGAAATAGGCGTGATTGGTCAGGTTGACCGGCGTCGCCTTGTCTGTCGTCGCGCAATAGGAGATCTGCAGCGTCGCCGGTTCGATCAGCCGATAGGTGACGGTCGTCGTCAATCGGCCCGGGAAGCCATCGTCGCCGTCGTCGGCAATCAGCGCCAGCGTGACGGAGCGCCGATCGTACGCGACAAGGGTCCAGTTCCGCGCGCCAAAGCCGTTGTCTCCGCTATGCAGCGTGTGCCGGCCGGCTTGGTTGTGGGGCAAGGAATACACGTCGCCGTCGAGGGTGAAGCTGCCGCCGGCAATCCGGTTGGCGACCGGGCCCGGAACAGCTCCGAGGTGCCAGTGCTTGTTGCCGACATAGGCGTCGAGCGTGTCGAATCCCAACAGCACGCGGCGCAGTCCCTCGGGCGAGGGGACCTTGAGGTCGCGGATGACGGCACCATAGGTGATCACTTTCGCTTCGGCGCCGCTATCCGTCCGAAGTGTGACCTCATGGACGTCTTCGCCGCCAAAGCTGCCAAACAAGACTGGCTTGCTCATCTTTCCTCCCGTCGAGTGACCTCAACTCAAGATCACTCAACCCGATCTGCTCGCAACGGCAGGAGATCGGGTCAGATTCGTGTCGCGCCGGCAATCGTCGGCGGTGCTCGCGCCCGTCAAAACCTTTGGTCGTCGTTTCATCTGGTCCTGCGCAGCCGAGCTGCATCTGCGTCCGGAATTCAACGACAAGACCGTGCGCAGGTCTCCACGCGAAGCCGATCGGTCGAATACTCGGCGGCACGGCGTTCCGGATGAACTCCTTCAAGGCCGGACTTCATCGTTGCCAGCACAAATATATCGGTATATCGGTATATCGCGTCAGTCAAGGTTGATTTTTGGGCCTCGCATTCGACCGCACCGATGGTCGCGGCTCGCAAGTCAGCACGCCAACCCATCCGTCGCCTTCTTGCAGCTGGCCGGGGCGGCGGCGGGACGCGCGCACGGAAGCGGGACTGCCGCGTTCGGAAACGCGAAGAGGGCCCAGTGCACGGCTTGCTCTTGGCTCATTCGCCGAATTTGGCGCCGTATGGAATTTGCTTTAAGGAGACGCAATCGATGCCCGCCATCCCCTCGCCGCAAGGTCTCGATACGATGGACACGGACCTTCTTGTTCGACTGTTTTCGAGCGACCAGATCGACACCAGGCTTCCCAAGACCGGACAAGTCTATGAACTGCTTCGCGATACGATCATTTCGATGAAGCTGCTTCCAGGCGCTCCGATTGTCGAGAAGGACATCTGCGAGGCCCTGCATATTTCGAGGACGCCGCTACGCGAGGCGATCATCCAGCTTGCGGCCGAAAGCCTCGTTGTGGTTCGGCCGGGCGAAGGCACGTTCGTCAACCTGATCGTCGTGAACGAGGTGCTCGATGGGCAGGTGACGCGCGATACGCTGGAAAAGCGCCTGGTCCGCCTGACGGCACGCCGCTTTACGCCGGATTCTGCCGGCCAGTTCGAGATCTCGCTGTTCCAGCAGAAAGTGGCCGCGGACAAGCGAAACATGGAGGAGTTCTTTCAGCTGGACAACCGCTTCCACAAGATGATCTGCGAGTGTTCCGGCTTTCCAAACGCTTGGCGCACCATCCATAGTGCTACAGGCCAGCTCGATCGCATCAGGCGTTACGCTCTTCCCAAGTCAGACCATTTTCGTGAAAGCCTCGATGAGCACAAAGTCATTTTCCAGCACATCAGAGACCGGGATGAAGACGCTGCTGCGGACGCGTTTCAGGCCCACATCGACAGGCTGTTCCACGAAGTCGATCTGATCAGTCAGCTCGATCCGGACATGGTTTCTCAAGCTACGCATGTCACGATCGCCGACATCAGATAGCCTCCAACGTGGTCGCATCGAACCGGTCGTGGACCGCTACTTCATCGCGATGGATTTGCCAAGCGAGGCCTGATCGCCTGCACGAAAGGCCTTGGCGCCGCTGTCGGGCAGGCGGCCGCAGGCGAGCTCGAAGGTCGGATCGCCTCTCTCCGCGACGGCGGAACAGGGCGAAGGGCGCGCGACGCCCCGGAACCAATGTCGAGCAACGCGGAAGTGCATATGACAAGCAAGCGCGACTGCGCCACGTCTCGGGATTGACCGCTGGCAGTCTTGGAACGCCCTGTTTCAACTGCGAAATGCCTCAGGCCGTTTCCTGCAAGGCGACGGAGCCTGCGTGGTTGCTCCGTTCGGGATTAGCCTCTAACGGATTGAAGAGACAGGATCTTCTGGCGCTGCCGGCGCTATCGTTGGGGTCACTAAGCTGAACTTGCCTGAATTTTCCTTGAATAGAGGGAATTCCGAGGCCAGTTCGCGCTCGACTGCCTCATCC
>JARLIT010000240.1 GCA_031291575.1 Ancalomicrobiaceae bacterium | reverse complement strand
CCTTGCCTCGACGACGGCGACGCTGCGCCCGTTCCTCGCCAAGTGCAGCGCGGCAGATAGCCCGGTGTAGCCGGCTCCGATGACGCAGACGTCGACGGTCCGCTCGCCCTGCAATCGCGGGCGCGGATGATCGCCGGCCGCCGTCGCGGCATAGTAGGAGCTGTCTTGGGTGATCGAAGCATTCATGCGGTGTGCTGGTCTGTGGTTTCTGCAGGGAGCCAAATATACCAGTTCGAGCGGGGCCGGCGGACCCGGCGGACAGATTGACAGCTATCGGCCCATATGGCTCTCTCTTGCCTGTTTGAATTGTTGTCTTTGGAGAAATGACATGGATTTCCTCCAGTACGTGGATACCAAAATAATCGTCATCGTGGTCGCGGCGCTCATCGTGCTGCGACTCCTATTCACCTGCTTCGTGTTGACTCCGCAATACACCTCGAATGTTGTCGCCGGATTCGGCGGCGAGTTCAAACGGACGACCGGCGCAGGGTTTTCCTGGAAATGGCCGTCACCGCTCGAACGTGTCGCCTATCGCGCTGACCTGACGCTGCAGGTGACAGATTTCGATGTGAATATTAAGACGAAGGACGACAACTTCGTCGATCTGCCAGTGCAGATCCACTACGAGATCGCCGATGCGATCAAGTCGGCACGACTTCCCGACCTCGCCAAGCGCCGCCAGGTGATGCAGACCTTGGCACAGAACGTCATCCGCGGCCATTTCGCCGAGGGCGATTTGCAGAAGATCTATACTTCGCGCAATGAGATGGCGGAACTGGTCCGCTCCGAATTGCAGAAGAATATGGAAGACTACGGCCTGATCGTCCGCGACGTGGTGGTGGAAAATCCCAAGCTACCCGAAGAGCTGCAAATTTCGATGCAGAGCGTCGTCATCGCCGACCGCAAATTGGAGGCCGCGCGCAAGAACGCCGAAGCCAACAAGGTGACGATCATCGCCCAGGCGGAAGGCGAACAGGCACTGTTGACCGCCAAGGCGGCCGGCGAGAAGGCGCGGCTGTTGGCCCAGGCCGAGGGTGAAGGCGCCATCCGCGTCGCCCAGGCCGAGGCGGAAAAGAAGGCTCGGCTGGCGCTCGGCGAAGGCGTCGCCGGCGAACAGGTGGCGATTGCCAGGGGCTTCCACGAGTCGATCGAGAGCATGGCGCGCGGCGGTCTCTCGGCCGAGGCGGCCATGGGCTACCTGATGGCAACCAACCGCCTGCAGTACAACAAGCAGAACATCGAAGCCTTGGCCACCGCCTACGGCAAGATCGGCAACGCCATTCTATTCGCCGACATCCAGAACCCGACCGGCCTGCTCGACGACGGCGACGGGTTACCGACGGGCGGCCAGGTCGGCGAGGCCAAGACCATGGCCCGGCTGATCGCCGCCGTCGAGGCGATGAAACCGGTGATCGGCGGCAGCAAGGCGGGGTGAGCGACGACGGCGGCTTGCCGCCGGCAAGACGCTCCAGCGGAGCGTTTTGAACCGCGAACGCGCCGGGCCTGAAGCGAAGAGCCAGGGCGCGCGGCGCCGCCCAGCGCCGGCAATCCCGCGATCGAATGACGTTCGAAAGCCGGGATCCAATGTCGGCGAAACGGGGCAGGCTGGCGCAGCACGATCGAGCGCTTGCCGGCTTTCCTGCCTGGCGGAAAGGCGTGTGGATCCCGGCTTTCGCCAGGATGACACCGATGGGAGAGAGATTGGTCGCCTGTCCGGGCCGTCAGTGTCACACCTTCAACAGCAGATACTCCCGCTCCCACGGGCTGATCACCCGCATGAACGTCTCGAACTCGGCCTGCTTGATGGCGCGATAGGCAGACGCAAAGCTCTTGCCGAAGATCTCGGTCAGTTCCGGGCTTTCGTCGAACAGGGCGACGGCCTCCAGAATGCCGCGCGGCAGGCCGAAGGGCAGCGCATAGGCCGACCCGTCGATCGGCTCCTCCGGAGTATAGCCCTCGGTCAAGCCGATATAGCCGCAGGCGAGCGAGGCGGCGATGGCCAGATAGGGGTTGGCGTCCGAGGACGGCACGCGGTTCTCCACCCGGCGCGCCTGCGCGTTCGAATTGGGTACGCGCAAGCCCACGGTGCGGTTGTCGTACCCCCAGTGCACGTTGATCGGCGCGACCGACTGGCGCAACAGCCGCCGGTAGGAGTTCACGTAAGGCGCCAGCATGCACATGACGTGCGGCAACAGCTTCTGTTGGCCGCCGAGGAAGGCGAAGAACTCGCGCGTCGGGCCGCCCTCGGCGTTGGAGAAAATATTGTCGCCCGTCTCGGCGTCGACGATCGACTGGTGGATGTGCATGGCCGAACCGGGCTCGTTGGCGATCGGCTTGGCCATGAAGGTCGCGTACATGCCGTGCTTCAGCGCCGCCTCGCGGATGGTGCGCTTGAACAGGAACACCTGATCGGCGAGCGCGAGAGGGTCGCCATGCAGAAGGTTGATCTCCATCTGCGCCGCGCCCTCTTCATGGATGAGCGTGTCGATCTCCAGGCCCTGCGCTTCCGAATAATCGTAGATGTCGTCGAACAGCGCGTCGAATTCGTTGACGGCAGCGATCGAATAGGACTGCCGGCCGGTCTCGGCCCGCCCCGAGCGGCCGATCGGCGGGCGCAGCGGATAGTCCGGATCCTGGTTGCGGTCGACGAGGTAGAATTCGATCTCCGGCGCCACAACGGCGCGCCAGCCCTTGTGGGCGTAGAGCTCGACGATGCGCTTGAGCACCTGGCGCGGGGCCAGATCCACCGGCCGGCCGTCCTGGTGAAAGGCGTCATGGATCACCTGGGCAGTCGGGTCCTTGGCCCAGGGAACCACCGCAAGGGTGGAAAAATCGGGCACCAGCTTGATGTCGCCGTCGGCTGGATCGGCGGCGATGGTGTCCTCGTCCTCCGGGTATTCGCCGGTGATGGTCTGCAGGAAGATCGAGCCGGGGATCGACATGGAGGAGGAAGCGACAAACTTCTCCACCGGCATCATCTTGCCGCGGGCAACGCCTGCCATGTCGGGGACGAGGCATTCAATGTCCTCGAGCCCGCGCTGAGAAAGCCAGTCGGCGGCCTCCGTGGCATCGGCGACGCCGCGGTTCACCGCCGCGGCGCGAACCAGTTTCTTCTTCTTCGTCATGGGATTTCCTCAAAGGACGGGGCAGCGACGCGGCCCGGCGATCCGTGCCGGGGGCCGGGCCCGTCGGACTTCAATCGCCGTGGCGCGGCGGGCGCAGAACGTTGATGACGATCCAGATCGGAACGACGATGAAGGCGCCGAGCCCGATCTTCGGGATCGCCCAATTGACCCCGCGCATGATCAGCTCGACGAACTGATCGGGCGTCAGCCCGAGATGCGCCAGGACGTCGGCATGGGTGATGTGGACAAGCGACAAGAGCACGCCGACGCCCAGCGAGGCGACTGTCAGCTTCACAAGCGAGGCGATGAACCGGACGAGCATGGCGATGCGGCGACGGGCGGATTTGCCTTGTCTTCATATGCCCCATTCGCAGCAGATTCGTAAAGCGGTGCGCAACCCCAACAGTCCTATTCACGACGCCCTTTCATCATCCCGTCATGTGCCGGGACTACCCGAGACCGACCCTAGACGGAGGTGGATCTTGCGCATCATTCAAATCTCGGACACGCATCTTTCGGCTGAATTCTCCCAGTTTACAGCCAATGCAGAGGCCTTGAAGCGCAATCTCGCGACCTCCGGCGCCGACCTCGTCATCAATACCGGCGACCTCAGCATGAACGGCGCCATCCGCGCGGCCGATCTGGCGCTCGCCGCCGAATGGCACCGCGCGCTGCCGGCACCGGTTCTCGCCGTTCCCGGCAATCACGACGTCGGCGACCGCGCCGAAATCCGTTTCGACCAGCCCATCAACGACGCGCGGCTCGCGGCCTACCGCCAGGTCATCGGACCTGACCGCTGGGTCGAGGACATTCCCGGCTGGCGGCTGATCGGCCTCAACGCCATGCTGTTTCAGAGCGGCCACGCCGAGGACAAGGCGCAGCTCGACTGGCTCGCCGAAGTCGCACGGGTCGACGCCAAAGTCGCTCTGTTCCTGCACAAGCCCTTGTGCATCGAGACCATGGACGAGGGACCGTGGGGCTACTGGACGGTGGTGCCGGAGCGCCGCCGGGCGCTGATGACCGCTCTTAGCGAGACGGACCTGCGTCTCGTCGCCTCCGGGCATCTGCACATTGCCCGTCACCGCGTGATCGATGGCGTCGAGCACGTCTGGGGGCCGGCCGGCTCCTTCGTCTGTGGCGACATCCAGGAGGACCTCGGCGGCGACCGTCGCATCGGCTACGTCGAATACGATTTCTCCCGCGACGGGGTCAGCCATCGCTTCGTTTTCCCGGCGGACACCCGCGACCTGCCACTCGATCCGGTACACGACCTGATCTATCCGCCGCTCAAGTCGGCGGCAGAGTGAGGGCCCGATGAGCGCGACGTTGCAGATCTCGATTTCCTCGGTCGTCAAGCGTTACGGCCCGACGTTGGCGCTGAAGTCGGTGTCGCTCGACATCGCCGAGGGCGAATTCATCGCCCTCGTCGGCCCATCGGGCTGCGGCAAGTCGACCTTGCTCAGGATCCTCGCCGGGCTTGACAGCCTCGACGGGGGCCGCATTTCGATCGCTGGCCGCGACGTCACCTCCATCCGCGCCGCCGACCGCGACGTCGCCATGGTGTTCCAGTCCTACGCGCTCTATCCGCATTTGACGGCGCGCCAGAACATGGCCGTGCCCTTGGTCATGCGCCGCCTGAATTCCTGGCAGCGGCTGCCTTTCGTCGGCGGCTTCGTGCCGGGACGGCGGCGGCTCGACGCGCAAATCGCCGACAAGGTCGCCTCCGTCGCCGACAGCCTCAGGATTTCGGCGCTCCTCGATCGCAAGCCGGGCCAGATGTCCGGCGGTCAGCGCCAGCGCGTCGCGCTCGGGCGGGCCATCGTGCGCGAGCCGAAGGCGTTCCTGATGGACGAGCCCTTATCGAACCTCGACGCGGCGCTCCGGGTCCACACCCGCTCGGAAATCGTCGACCTGCACCGGCGCTTGGGCGCCACCACCGTCTACGTCACGCACGACCAGGAGGAGGCTCTCTCCATGGCCGACCGGGTGGCGGTGATGAAGGAGGGCCGGCTGTTGCAGGTCGCTTCCCCACGCGCCATCTACGACGATCCCGATCATATCGAGGTGGCGGAGTTCATCGGTTCGCCGAAGATCAATCTCGCTGCCGCCGACGTCACCGGGGACGGTGTGGCGCGGCTCGGGGCGGCCGTCGTCGCCACCGGACTCGATGCCTTCAAGGGCGCGGTGCTACGCGTCGGCTTCCGTCCGGAGCACGGCAGGCTCGGCGCGGAGGAAAGGCCGGGCGAGGGCGAAGTCGCTCTGGCTTTCCACCTGTCGCGGCTCGAATTCCTCGGCGCCGGAGCCATCGCGCACGGCACGCTCGCCTCGGGCGAGAGCATCCAGCTGCGCGTCGGGCACGATTTCGTGCCGGCAGCCGACAGCCGCGTCATCCCGCTCGTCCTGCCGGTCAGGCAATTGATGTTGTTCACGCCGACAGGCCAGCGGCTGAGAACCGATGCCGCGCTGG
>JARLIT010000239.1 GCA_031291575.1 Ancalomicrobiaceae bacterium | reverse complement strand
CTGATGACCCGGCACGCGTCGTTTGCCAGCTTCGAGGCATGGCGGCGGCAGGAGGGGCACCGGCTCATTCTCCTTTCGACTAAGGCGGCCGTCGCTTACGTCGATTTCCGCTACCGGGTCGACGACGTCCTGTTGGTCGGGCGGGAATCGGCCGGCGTGCCGGACGAGGTGCATGGGCTTGCCGACGGCCGCGTGCTGATCCCGATGCGGCCGGGCATGCGCTCCTTGAACGTCGCCGTCGCCGCTGCGATCGTCGCCGGCGAGGCGCTCAGGCAGACCGATGGCTTTCCGCCGGTGCCGATGCCGGCGGCAGACTTTCCAAGCGGGGCCAGCCCGGTCTATCAATCGGCGCATGAGCCCTGACATCTCGATCCGGCTGGTGCCGGAGATCGTGCCAGAGGTTCGAGTCGAGAGGATCGGGAGAGTGTCGCCGGTGACCCTGGAATTACGGCAGGCCGCCGCCAAGGCCTGGTTCGAGACTTTGCGCGACCGCATCGTTGCGGCGTTCGAACGGCTGGAGGATGACCTGCCGGTTGGCGCGCCGTTGTCCGATCGCGCAGCCGGTCGCTTTCAGAAGACGCCTTGGAACCGCACCGATCCCACCGGCGCCCCCGGCGGCGGTGGCGTGATGGCCATCCTGAAAGGCCGGGTGTTCGAGAAGGTCGGCGTGCATGTCTCGACCGTCTACGGCGAATTCGCGCCGGAGTTCCGCGCGCAGATCCCCGGCGCCGCCGAGGACCCGCGCTTCTGGGCGTCGGGTATCTCGCTCATCGCGCACATGCACAACCCACATGTGCCGGCGGTGCATATGAACACGCGGATGGTGGTGACGACGAAGCAGTGGCTTGGCGGCGGTGCCGATCTGACCCCGGTGCTCGACCGCCGGCGCAGCCAGGAGGACCCGGACAGCCTTCGCTTCCATGCCGCGATGCGGGCGGCGTGCGAGGCGCATGCGATGGACTACGGCCGCTACAAGGCGTGGTGCGACGAGTACTTCTTCCTGAAGCACCGCAACGAGATGCGAGGCATCGGCGGCATCTTCTACGACTATCTCGACACGGGCGACTGGAGCCGCGATTTCGCCTTCACGCAAGGCGTGGGCCTGGCGTTCGCTGGCATCTACCCCGAACTCGTCCGGGCGAATTTTGCCCAGCCCTGGGACGAGGCCGAGCGCGAGGAGCAACTGATTCGCCGCGGCCGTTATGTCGAGTTCAACCTCTTGTATGATCGTGGCACCATCTTTGGCCTGAAGACCGGCGGCAACGTCGATTCGATCCTGTCGTCCATGCCGCCGGTGGTGAAATGGCCGTAGGGCCGGCAATTGGCCGGCTGCAGTCGTTGTTTTGGCGAGGTGCGCGATGCGAAAGCTGTGTTGGATCGGCATTGGTCTGGCGCTTGTCGGCGCGGCACCGGCGGCGGGCGAGGATCGATGGTGGCGCGAGGTGCCGGACGTCTACGCCAGCCAGATCTGGAGTGGCGGCGGACTGCTCGCCGGGCGGACCGAGTTCGCGCTCGGCGACGACGGGCGGCTCATCGGCCAGTATTCTTTTGTTGAAAACGACGGAACGCGCGAACGCGGCACGCTCGACGGCTGCGAACCCTCTGGACGCCGCCGGCTGGTCTGCCGCTGGCACGACGACTACGGCGACGGCCTGCTGAAACTGCAGTTTTCCCAGGGGCTCGACCGCTTCGACGGGGGCTGGTCGCAGGCCGGCAAGGCGGTCAGGCCCTGGCGGGGCGAACGGATTCCGCGCGCGTGAGCGCCGCGCGGTCGAATTGTCCCAAGACAGAAATCCGCGATGGTCCTATCCTGAAAATCCCATGATTCATGCCAGAGAGCATGTGCGCTTGGCCGGACTTGCCGGACGGCCAAGGAAATGCTCTGGAGTCAATCACCTGGGTTTGGTGCTGTGGTTCGGTTCGCGGCGATCCGAACGGTGTCATGCTCGGGGGCAGCAGAGGTGTTCCATGGCCAATAGCGATCTGGAAGTCGGCTCCGTCGTCATGCTCAAGTCGGGTGGGCCGTCCTTGACGATCATCGCCCTCGAGAAGAAGGCGAAGACGGTCACTGTCATGTGGTATGCTGACAAGTCGGAAGAATTCAAGACGGCAACGCTGCCGCTCGACGTGGTGTTCGCCGTCGATTTCGCCGATGACGAGGACGAGGTCGAAGACGACTGACCGGCTCAGGGTGATCGCGACGCGAGCGTGGCGATCAGCCCGTCCCGGTCGAGCGTGAAGTCGCTGTCGATCCAGCGATCGCTGAGCGCCGCGATGGCCGAGCCGACGTCCGGACCCGGGGCAAGGCCGTGACGGATCAGGTCGCGGCCGTTCACCGGTAGGTGCGGGCGGCTGAAGCCGGCGGCATAGACGAGGAGGTCTGCGAGGCGGCCTCTCAAGGCATCGGCCGAGGTCCGGCTGGCGGCGATGATCAGGCCGTCGCGGCAGCGCTCGTTGCCTGCCCGGAAGACGAGGGCGCGCACCGCCCGTTCGTCGCTGTCGTCGCCGACGGTCGCAGCCCAGCCGATCGCCGCCGCCATGCGGTCGCGCACCGCATTCGACAGCCGCATGCGCTCGGCCAGAGCGAAGGCCGCTGACTGGCTGGTGCCGCACAGGCTGGCCAGCCGCAGCACCCCATCGTCGGGCGGCCGCGCCTCGGCGGGCAGGCCGGCAAGGAGCGGGCCGAGCCGGGCCAGCGCTGCGATATCGGCGTCGAAATCGATGATTCGCGTCAGGATTCCGGTTTCGGCCATGATCGTCAGCACGCCGCTGGCGCGCTCCGCCTTGACCAGCTTCAGCATCTCCTGGCCGATGCGTTCGGCCGACAGCGTGGCGATGCCGTCTGCCAGCTCGACGCAGGCGGCGAGGCCGTCGGCGTCCGGGCTGCCGTTGCCGTAGATGGCGTGGAAGCGGAAGAAGCGCAGGATGCGGAGGTAATCCTCGCGAATGCGATCCCGCGCGGCGCCGATGAAGCGAATGCGGCGGCCGATGCAGTCGGCGATGCCGCCGACGAGATCGACGATCTCGCCGTCGGATGTGGCGTAGAGGGCGTTGATGGTGAAGTCGCGCCGGTGGGCATCGGCCGACCAGTCGCGGCCGAAGCGCACGGTCGCCCGCCGTCCGTGCGTCTCCACGTCCTCGCGCAACGTCGTCACCTCGAAGGGATGGCTGTCGACGACCACGGTCACCGTGC
This sequence comes from Ancalomicrobiaceae bacterium, assembly GCA_031291575.1. GTDB lineage: Bacteria > Pseudomonadota > Alphaproteobacteria > Rhizobiales > Ancalomicrobiaceae > CAIYYN01. The sequence continues at coordinate 25,003 of JARLIT010000239.1, read as the reverse complement.
CGTGATCGATGCCTGTCGGCACCGGCTTCATGCCGGCGGCCTTCACCCTGGCCATGACGACATCGGGTGTCGCCGTGGTGGCGAGGTCGATGTCGGAGACGGCGTGGCCGAGAAGCGCGTTGCGCACCGCGCCTCCGACGACACGGATTTCCTCGTCCGAACCGGCGACGACGCGCATCAATCTGGCAAGACGCCGGTCGGCGAGCCATGTGGCGGTCTCGGGTGTCAGTCGTAAGCGGCCCCCCTCGCCCGGCGCCGCACCGATGACAGGAAGCCGGCGCGGATCGGACGAGAGAGGCTGGTCGGTCGAGGACATGGGGCAGTCACTCCGGGAGACGGTCGGGCTAGCACCGGCCGGGCTCGGTGGACGGGCGATCGAGCCTCTATCCTGGCGTCGCGGCAAAACAAAGTCGATTCGCCGGGGCGCCGGGATGCGCAGGTCCGGCGGGGCTACAGCGGCCCGATCACCGGCTCGAGCACCTCGTAGAGCCGCGCCCGCGGATCCACGGTCGGCGGCGTCAATTGCAGCAACGTCGCGGCGAAGGCCGACGGCTTCAGCCCGTTGAGCGGCAGGTCGGAGAAGCTGCCCTCGGTTTGGAGAAGCGCCAGCTGGGTGTCGTCGCGTGAGCGCCGCAGCCGGTGCGACTGGATACCGACGACCGGTCGCATCGCCGCCAGACCTTCGGCAATCATCGAGGTCGAATCGGAGGTGACGCAGATCGCGTCGGCACCATACAGCCGGTCGGCCGAACCGGGACCTTCGACCGAGAAGTCGACCCAGTCGCAGCCTTCCGCCAGCGAGCCGAAGGTCGTGTGCAGCATGTCGCGGGCAGTTGCGGGCGTGCGCTGCGACGTGGCGATCGACCAGCGGATGCCGAGTTCGCGTTCCGCCGACAGGATGAAATAGGAGAGTTCGGCCCATTCCACCGTCGTCCAGCCGCGCCGCGACGAGGGGCCGCCGACGAGGAGCGCAACGTGGGCGCCGGCCAGATCGGTCAGTTGCCGCAAGCGGCGCGGTGCCGGGTAGGTCTCCGGCTCGATTGGGCTGGGGATCGGCGCGTAGGCGTGGCGCGGCCAATGTCCGTCGGCGGCATAGGGAACAAGGACCAGCGCCATGTGGTCGGTGGCATAGCCGGCGACACGGCCGCAATAGACGAAGGGCGCGCCCGTGGCCCGGGCGATCAGCGAGCCGGCGAGGATCGAAGGCCGCCCCGATCCGATGACGAGATCGAAGTTGCCGACTTCGTCGAGGTCGATGCCGTAGGAGCGCCGCAGCAGCCGTTCGGGCGACAGGAAGCTGAGGTGCGACATCAGCCAGCGCACCCGCTCCGACATCAGCCGGCGCGGCACGATGCGCCGCTCCACGACCTCCACCTCGCGCCGGCGGCCGATCAGTTGGGCGAGCCCGGCCACCTGCCGGGCATGTCCGGTGCGCGCGTCGACAAGGGTCAGAATGCGCATGACTGCCCTCCGGCATAGCCGGCGAATGGCCGCCTCAGAAAGCTCGGCATTAACCTTGTTTCCAAACCGCACCTTAACCGTAGAGGGATCATCAAGGTTACCAACACTTCGAGCGCCGCTCGGGGTCCAGGTCCATTTACACGAAGGGAACGTGTCATGTCACAAGTCTCGTTCACGCGAAACGCGATTGCGCTGACCGCACTCGGTCTGGTCACGTTCGGCGCCCCGGCTTGGGCAGCCGACTTGAATGCGCCTCAGCCCTACCCGCCGGCCCAGCCCTACGCCGGCTATACGCAGCAGTCGCCCGTCGCCAACTGGGCGGGAGCCTACCTCGGTGTCCATGCCGGCTATTCGTTCGGCAGCCTGTCGAACAACGTGCCGGGCGTCGGCAAGCTCTCTTCCTCGATCAACGGCGCGCTGATCGGCGTCTACGGTGGCGTCAACGCTGTCCTGTCCGGCAACATCATCGTCGGTGCCGAAGGCGATCTGAACCTGTCGGACCAGCGCAACACCCAGACCGACAGCTTCGGCAACACCTACAAGGGTACGTCGGGCTGGAACGGCTCGGTACGCGGCCGCGTCGGTACGGCAATCGACCGCTACATGCCGTTCCTGACGGCCGGCCTTGCCTTTGCCGAGAACAAGCTGACGGTCGACGGTGTATCCGACTCGGCGAGTCAGGTGGGTCTTGCCATCGGCGCCGGGCTCGAAGGCTATGTCACCGACCGCATCACGTTGAAGGGCGAATTGCTCTACGAAGGCTTCGGCGACGTCTCCCATACGGTCCTTGGGCAGACTGTCAAAACCAATATCTCCTCGGGCATCTTCCGCATCGGCGCTGCCTACAAGTTCTGACCTCACCCGAGTTCCCTTGCCGCGGCGGGCTGCCGATGCCCGCCCGGAGCGCTTACGAACCCAATGTCCGCTTGCAGACCCCGTCGATTTTCGGCGGGGTTTTTCGTTCTGGGTCACGGTCTGAGCCAGCATCGGCGGTTGGCGGATTGTGTTCGGGGCGGGAAGACCGATGCGGCTTGCAGCGCACCGCGGCATCTGGCTGGCGGACGATCAGCGCGCTGGGCCGTTTGACCGCAGCCCGACAAGCAAAAACCCCCGGCAACGGGCCGGGGGTCTGCCAATGATGCAAGGCTGGCGCCGAGGGCGCCAGATCGTCCCGAAACGCCGTGCGGCGATCAGAACTTGTAGTTCACGCCGACGCGCAGCAGGTTTTCGTCGATGTTCTGGCGAACAGAGACGCCATTGCCGCCGTAATTGACGTTGTAGTGGCCGAAGCCGTTGTGCAGGTATTCGCCACGCACCGTGACGTTGTTGGTGATGGCATATTCGAGGCCGGCGCCGAGCGACCAGCCGGCGCGGAAATTGGTGTTCTTGTCGGTCACGGTCACACCATTGTTCGTATTGGAGAACCGCGATTCGATGTTGGCCAAGGCCAGACCGCCCGTGCCGTAGACCAGGAAGCGATCGAAAGCGTAGCCGAGGCGGCCGCGGTAGCTCGTGTTCCAGTCGATCCGGTCGCGCTGGGTGGAGACGCCACCAAGCACGGCATCAGAGAATGACGTTGACTTGCTGTTATTGCCAAGGCTGACGTCGGCTTCGAGGCCGTAGACGAACTGGCCGGTCTGCCACAGATAGCCAGCCTGCAAGCCGCCGATGACGCCGGACGAATCGCCGGCTACCCCATGGGCCAGATTGGCGCCGATGTTGGCGCCGACGTAGGCGCCGGTCCAGCTGAAGCCGTAGGCGGCGATCGTCTGAGGATAGGGTTCCGGAGCCTTCACCGGACGGCCGAGGTCGGCGGCCGAGGCGGCGGTCGCCATGCTGACGAACAAGGCCGCAGCGGCGGCGCGCGAGACGAAGTTGGTCATGGGGTACCTTTCTTGACTTTCGGTCCGACGCCCTTGCCGAGAAATGGCCCAAGCGTCGGGTTGTGTTCTGGATTGATGCCACAAGCATTCATCGCGCATGCAACCCTCGTCTGCTCCCGCGAGTTGAATAACCGGCCAGTTGGCGGCGACTGTGCGACCGCTATTCGCCTCGGCGCCAACTGACCCGTAACTCACTCGCATGAGCGGCGTCCCGAGTTATCTAGCCGCGCAATTGGGCGATACATCGTGGCGATTAAGGTCGACTTGTGGCCGGAGTGCCCGAAGTGTGGCGACTTGTAGGCGGTGCCGCAGGCATGAAAGCCGGCTTAACCATAAATGAGGCACGGCGAGCGCCGTTCATTCTCCGAAACTCTACGGTTTCCGCCGGAGTTGACCGATGTGGAAATTGTGGCGGCAAGAACGTTGCTGCAATGCAACAGTGTGCTGATCTTATTAGTTAATGGCACAATTCGGCCTTGTGGGAAGGGAAACGGCGCTTGCCGCAATGTCGTGTGGCGCGACCGGCCGAGATCGCCCTCGCTCGGCGAATTCCGGCCGAATTCCGCCCGATCCTGATTGCTTGGCGGGCCCGTTTCCTGTACACCACGCCCCGCTCGCGCGCCGACACCCCTGGAGGCACCGCGCGGGTCCGGGCGTCCACGGTGGGCGGTCGGAACGGCAAGGCCGCCATCCATGCGGCCTTTTTGCATTTCTCGAAAGGAACGTCATGAGCCGCCAGACTTACGAGCTTGAGGCGACGTTACGCGACGTGGTGGGCAAGGGGGCCGCGCGTGCGCTTCGTCGTCAGAGCCAGATTCCCGCCGTCATCTACGGCGACAAGAAGCCGCCCTTGGCAATCGCCCTTGCCTTCAAGGAAGCCGACATGCGGTTGCGCGTCGGTGGCTTCATGACCACGGTCGCGACGATTTCGGTCGCCGGCGAGAAGATCCTGGTCATCCCCAAGGACTATGCGATCCATCCGGTCAAGGACACGTTGGTCCATGTCGACTTCCTCCGCATTGGTGCGGACTCGGTCGTCACCGTCCATATCCCGGTTCACGTCGTCGGCGTTGAAAAGTCGCCCGGCATGAAGAAGGGCGGCACGGTGACCTATGCCGTGCACGAAATCGAGCTGGAAGTGCGCGCCGATTCCATCCCCGAGGCGATCGAGGTCGACGTTTCCGAGCTGGACTTCAACGAAGCGGTGCACGTGTCCGAGGTCAAACTGCCGGAAGGCGCCCGCCTCGCCACTCGCGAGGACTACACCGTCGTCAGCGTCACCCCGCCGATCGGCGCGGAAGCCTGATTGCCCGACTGGTGTCGGACTGACCCAACAGGCGGCGGTGCCGGGTGCGGCTCGCCGCCTGATCCGTTTCATCCGGAGGCGTCGCGATGATCCTCTTGGTAGGGCTCGGCAATCCCGGTCCGGACTACGCCAAGAACCGGCACAACATCGGCTTCATGGCGGTGGAGACGATCCATCGCCGGCACGGCTTTTCGCCGTGGCGAGCGAAGTTTTCCGGCGAGGTCTCGGAAGGAAACATCGGGGCCGAGAAGGTCGTGGCGTTGAAGCCTATGACCTATATGAACGAGTCCGGCCGGTCCGTCGCCGCTGCCGCGCAGTTCTACAAGATCGAGCCGGCCGACATCATCGTCCTGCACGACGAGCTCGATCTTTTGCCCGGCAAGGTGAAGGTGAAATTCGGCGGTGGCCATGCCGGCCACAATGGCCTGCGTTCGCTCACCGCCCATATCGGCCCGGACTTCCACCGCGTCCGGCTCGGCATCGGCCATCCCGGCGCCAAAGAACTCGTCCACAATTGGGTGTTGGGCAATTTCGCCAAGGTCGACGGCGAGTGGGTGATCCCGCTTCTGGAAGGGATCTCCGCCGCTGCACCGAAATTGGTGGCGAAGGATTTCATCGGTTTCATGAACGAGGTGGCGATCGCCACGCGCGTCGCGCCGGAGGAAAAGCCGGCGCCGAAGGGCGCCGCCCCCGCTCCGGACAAGCCCGCCGGTCCCGCACCTGCGGCGAAGAACGCCATGGCCGAGACGCTCAGGGCGCTGTTGGCGCTGAAGAAGCCGCCGGGACGCCGGCCGGGGAATTGAGACGGCGGAGCGGCGGCGCGCCATTGGCGATCTGTGTGGTCATTTAGTAGGCATTTGCGTGAAATTTACTCAATGCGCGGCGCTGAATTGGTCGCTGTCGCATGAAGTGCCGTGCCTGGAAGATTGGCACATTGGCCCCGCCTAGCTGCCCCTGGCGGCCATCCTGTGCAATCCCTGCGCAAATGTTCGGATAATTCGCCCAAATCCCGATCAATCGCCCAAGATCTGGCACGTAAGTTGCCTGCGATCTGCGCACTCGCTCGTCCGGGCGAGTTCCCGCCATCTCTCCGTCAGAGGTCGGTCCGGTCGGGCCCGGCGCGATGGAGCCTGTCGCATTCGATCGGAACGCCGATGTTTCTGCTTCGCTTTCGCTTTGCCGCGCCTGTAGTAGCCATGCCGATGGCGCTGGTGCCCGCCGCGGCTAATGCCGCCGACGGCGTCATTTCCGCCGCCGACACCGGCTTCATGATCGCGGCGACGGCGCTGGTGCTGATGATGACCATGCCTGGGCTGGCGCTGTTCTATTCCGGCATGGTGAGGAAGAAGAACATTCTTGCCATCATGGCGCAGAGCGCGGCGGCGACCGGCGTCGTCTCGCTGCTGTGGTTCGCCGCCGCCTACAGTCTGGCGTTTTCCGGCGAAGGCAGCGTCGTTGGTGGGCTCGACCGGGCGTTCCTCGGCGGCATCGGCCTCGCAACCACGTCGTCTTTCGCCCCGACCATCCCCGAACTGCTGTTCGTCGCCTATCAGATGACGTTTGCCGTCATCACCGTGGCACTGGTCGGCGGTTCCGTCGCCGACCGGCTGACGTTCAAGGCGTTCATCGTGTTCTGCGTGCTGTGGCTGTTCGTCGTCTATGTGCCGAGCGCGCACATGGTGTGGGGCGGCGGGCTATTGTCGAAGCTCGGCCTCATCGACTTCGCCGGCGGAACGGTCGTCCACATCAACGCAGGCGTCGGCGGATTGGTGGCGGCGCTCGTCATCGGCAACCGCATCGGCTTCGGCCGGGAAAATCTGTCGCCCTACGACCTGTCGCTGGCGGTCGTCGGCACCGGCCTCCTCTGGGTCGGCTGGTTCGGCTTCAACGGCGGCTCGGCCCTGACTGCCGGCTCGCGTGCCGTGTTCGCCATCGTGGCCACGCATCTGGCGGCCTCGGCCGGCGCCGTCACGTGGTCGCTGATCGAATGGGCGGTGCGCGGCAAGCCGTCGGTGCTGGGCATCGTCTCGGGGGCCGTGGCCGGTCTCGGCACCATCACGCCGGCCTCCGGCTACGTGCTGCCGTGGCAGGGGGCCGTCATCGGCATGTTGGCCGGTGGGATCTGCTATTGGTTCTCCACCAGCGTCAAATACCGCTTCAACTACGACGACAGCCTCGACGTGTTCGGCGTGCATGGCGTTGGCGGCGTCATGGGGACGCTCATGGCCGGCGTGTTCGCCACCGCGTCGGTCAGCGCCCACGATGGACAGGCCGGCATCTCGGGCCTGCTGGAGGGCAACTGGGCGCAACTGCAGACGCAGGCGATCGGCGCCGGGGTAACGGTGGCGTGGTGCGTCGTCGGCACCTGGCTGGTGCTGAAGATCGTCGGCCTCGTCACCCCCCTGCGTGCCAACCCGGAAGAGGAGCGCGAGGGGCTCGATCTCGCTCTTCACGGCGAGAGCATGCACGCCTGATCGGAGCGGTCCGGTCGGTCGGCGGCTGACGCCGGCGCGTTTCCTCTTGACGGCGCGCGCCGGCTTTCCTCTAAAGACCGCCGACACGTCTCTCGACCGGAAAGATCGCCCCCATGGGTTTCAAATGCGGAATTGTCGGCCTGCCGAACGTCGGCAAGTCGACCCTCTTCAATGCGCTGACCCGCACGGCCGCCGCGCAGGCCGCCAACTATCCGTTCTGCACCATCGAGCCCAATACCGGTGACGTCGGGGTGCCCGACCCGCGCATGGATGCGATCGCCAAGATCGGTAAGTCGGCGCAGATCGTGCCGACGCGGATCACCTTCGTCGATATCGCCGGCCTCGTTCGCGGCGCCTCCAAGGGCGAAGGCCTCGGCAACCAGTTCCTCGCCAATATCCGCGAGGTCGACGCCATCGTGCACGTGCTCAGGTGCTTCGATTCCGGCGACATCACCCATGTCGAGGGCAGAGTTGATCCGGTGGCGGATGCCGAGACGGTCGAGACGGAACTGATGATCGCCGATCTCGATTCGCTGGAACGCCGCATCGTGCCGATGCGCAAGAAGGCCGCCGGTGGCGATCGCGATGCCAAGCTGGTGCTTCCGGTGATGGAAGGCGCCTTGAAGCTGCTGCAGGAGGGCAAGCCGGCGCGCCTGCTGGAGGTCAGCCACGAGGAGAAGCCGACGCTCGACGGGCTGACGCTCCTAACCGCCAAGCCGGTGCTCTACGTCTGTAACGTGGAAGAAGCCTCGGCGGCCACCGGAAACAAGTATTCCGCGGCGGCCGAGGCGATGGCCAAGGCGCAGGGAGCCCGGGCGGTGGTGATTTCCGCGGCGATCGAGGCGGAAGTGGCGCAACTGCCCGACGATGAGGAACATGAGTTCCTGGAATCGCTCGGGCTGCACGAGCCCGGCCTCGACCGACTGATCCGCGCCGGCTACGAACTCCTCGGTCTGATCACCTATTTCACCTGCGGCCCGAAGGAGACGCGGGCCTGGACGATCCAACGGGGCACGAAGGCACCGCAGGCCGCCGGCGTCATCCACACCGATTTCGAGCGCGGCTTCATTCGTGCCCAGACCATCGCCTATGACGACTTCGTCCGGCTCGGCGGCGAAGCGGCGGCCAAGGAAGCCGGCAAGGCGCGCGACGAAGGCAAGGAATACGTCGTTGCCGATGGCGACATCCTGTTGTTCCGCTTCAACACCTGATCGCTTGGCGGGCTGGGACTGAGCGCGCGGCCTTCTCCCGATCTGCGCCAGATGTCGGTGTCATCCTGGCGCAAGCCGGGACGACACCGCGATTGCTGCTCGATCTGCTGCCGCGGCATCATATGATGCGGCATTCCTGCCGCGGGACCCTCGCATGCCTTGCGCTGCGCGTCGGCCGACCTAGGTAACGGCGGAGTTCCCGCCCCTCTCGCCGGGCGCCGAGCCTTGCGCGGTGCCGGAGATCTGTTCGTGACGACAATGCCTTCCAATATCCCGCCTGCATCGGAGCGCGGGAGCGAGCCGGTGCTGTCCGCCGCGCTGACCTGGCTTCTCGCCTCGGCCTGCGGCATCGTGGTGGCCAACCTCTATTTCGCCCAGCCGCTGGCTGGCCCGATCGGGCAATCGCTCGGCATGTCGCCACACGCGACCGGGCTGATCGTGACGCTGACGCAGCTCGGATTCGTCTCGGGTCTGTTGTTCATCGTGCCGCTCGGGGATCTCATCGAGACGCGACGGCTTGCCGTCACCCTCGTCGGCTGCGTCGCCGTTGCCGCGCTCGCCGCGGGCCTGTCGAGCGGGCCGGTGGTGTTCCTTGCGGCGTCGTTTGCCATGGGCCTGTCGGCGGTGGTTGCGCAGGTGCTGGTCCCTTACGCCGCGCATCTTGCCCCGCTGGAGCGTCGCGGCGCCGCGGTCGGCAACGTCATGGGCGGCCTGATGGTCGGCATCATGATGGCACGCCCGGTCGCCAGCTTCATTGCCGGTGCTGGCTCCTGGCATTGGGTGTTTTTCCTATCGGTCGCCTCGCTCGTCATTCTGGCGATCGTGCTGGCTCGACTACTGCCGCCGCGGCACCCGGAAGCGCGGATTTCCTACGGCGCGCTCATCGGCTCGATGGGGCGGCTGGCATTGACCAACAGGGTGCTGCAGCGCCGTGCTCTCTATCATGCCGCGATGTTCGGCGCCTTCAGCCTATTCTGGACGGTGATCCCGTTGCGGCTGGCCGGGCCGGACTTCGGCCTGGGGCAGGGCGGCATCGGGCTCTTCGCGCTTGCCGGCGTCGCCGGGGCCATCGCCTCGCCGATTGCCGGCCGCATGGCCGATCGCGGTTGGACGCGGCCGGCCACCGCCGTTTCGATGCTGGCGGTCGTTGTCGCCTTTCTCATCAGTCACGTCGGGGTGCCCGGCTCGACTGTCTCGCTCGGTCTCAACGTCTTCGCCGCGATCCTGCTCGATTTCGGCGTGACGACCAATCTGGTGCTCGGCCAGCGCGCCATCTTCGCCCTCGGCACAGCTGAACGCAGCCGCATCAACGGGCTCTATATCGGCATCTTCTTCCTCGGCGGTGCGGCTGGATCGGCGATCGGCGGCTGGGCCTTTGCCGAAGGTGGCTGGCTCCTCGCCTCGGCGATCGGCGCGGCGCTGCCGATCGCCGCGCTCCTCTATTTTGCCACCGAGCGAAAGCCGCACGGCGCGGCGCGCTGACAAACATACTCTCGGGCAGCCCCGGAGGCGGGGCGGCCGGCGGGGATTGCGGGGGGGCGGCCGATTATTCCGGTATGCCGTCCTTCGGATGGCCGCCGACGAAACGATCGTGCAGGCGGAACACCGCGATGAACAGTTCGGAGAACATGCGGATGCCAATCGCATAGGCGACGCCGGCGATCAGCGCCGTCAGGATGGTGATCAGGCCGGTGAGCGGGCTGAAGATCAGGGCACCGAGGCCGCCGAGGACGCCGAGCAGCGTGCCCAGCGCCGTCAGCCCGAGCGCCACGAAGTAGAACGGTTTGATCAGGCCAGGGGTGATGAACTCGTCGAGCGACAGAAACTTGTTCAACATGGACATTCGCTCCCGCTATGGGTGAAAGGCTCGGGCGCATCGCGGACGGATCCGGTCAGCGCCCTCTGAAATCGTTGCGCCGGACGGCGCGAAGCCCGAATCCGGCTGCCAGACATTCCGCTTCCCTTATCCCACCGAACCGGGCAGGCAAGCAACGCGGCGAAGCGGCCGGCGATCGCGCCTTTGCCGCTCTCCGCATCGCTCAGGGCCGCGGCTTCGTCGTCTCGAACGCCGGCACACGGGCGGCAAAGGCATCGAGGAAGGCGACGAGGCGCGGGTGGCCGTCCCGCCACGCGCCGGCAAAGCGCAGGTCGAGATAGCCGAGCGTACAGGCGACGGCGATCTCGCCGATGGTCAGCACACCATCGACCGACGGTGGGTCGCTCTCGAGTTGGGCCAGCCCGCGCGCCACCTTGTCGGCCTGATAGGCCAGCACCTTGGCGCTGCGCTCGGCTTCGGCGCGCATCCTGACCTCGTAGACCTGCAGGAGCGCGGCATCGGAGATGCCGTCGGCAAGCGCCTGCAACGTCAGCGCCCGAATGCGATCGGCGGGGTCGATCGGGATGATCGCCCCGCCGCCGACCTGCAGGTCGAGGTATTCGATGATGACGCGGCTGTCGTAAATCGGTTTGCCGGAATCCGGCACCAGCACCGGGATCTTGCCGAGCGGATTGTCGGTCCTGAGCGGATCGTCGGGGTTGGCGGTGTCGGTCAGGATCACGTCGAACGAGTCGGACAGGTCGAGGATTGCCGCGGCGAGTTTCACCTTGCGCCCGAACGGCGAAGTGGGCGAGGAGCGGAGAATGGCCATTTGCTGTACCCTTTTCGGTGCCCGGGAGTGTCGTCCGGCGGGCGGTCAATTGGCGGGATAGATGCGGGTCGACGCTTCGCCTTGACGCGGCCGGCCGGAACAGTCGGCGGTCAGGCGGAAGTCGTCGAGGGCGAAGGCGTAGTCCTTCCAGTGCCATGCCGCTCGCCAGGGGCAGGCGGACAAGCCTGGGGCGTGCCACTCGGACGTCAATCTGGCGCCGTTGCCGTCGAAGGCGACGTTGTAGAGGAGGTCGGACCCCTTCCAGCCGAAGGCCGGATCATAAAGGGCGAAATAGAGGGGCGTGATGCCGCCGATCTCGCCGGTCTCGATCACCCACATCCGGTAGGCGACGTTGCCGGCGGCAGACGTGCAAGGGATGCCGTAGAGGAAGGCGGTCTTCGACAGGGCACCGATCAACGGGGGCACGGACTTCAGCAGCGGCGAACCGGGGTCCTCGCAGTCGGAGGCGGCGCGGTGGCGGTCGATGAGCCGGTCGGGGACACCCTGGCGGACGACGAGCTCAAGCCGACTGGTGGCAGGCGGCGGGGAGAGGCGCTTGCCCGGCGAGATGCCGGCATGCTTGCCCGGCCCGAGCCGCGCATCGAAGAACTCGAGCAGTTTCGCCAGTCCCTCGACGGCAAAGCGGGCGTCATGCGGCGCCCCGATGACGTCGAGGTAGGCAATGCGCAGCTCCTTGCCTGCAAGTGCTGCCTGGGCGAGGCTCGCGGCCGGCTTGCCATCGACGATCCAGAAGGCATCCGCCCGTTCGAGCTGCTGGTAGTCGCGGCCCGGCTCCAGCACCGTCAGCTTGCCGCCGTCGACATTGACGTCGATCGGCCGCTCCCGGTCGGCGGTCGCCCGCGGCGTCGAATACCCGATGGCAAAGCCCTCTGTGCCGGCCCAGCGAGCGATCAGTAAAGCCTCCTCGCCCGATTGCGACGGCAGGCTCGCCCGGCACAGGCCGGCATCACATCGCGCCACCCAGCGGCCGAGGTCCGGCGTGGCATCCTCCGCGTGCGCACCGAGCGCCGTGACGGCCAGCGCCAGCGCCGCTAAGGCGAGACGACCGAATGCTCGCAGAAGGGCGATGCTCACCGCGCGCCCCGGATGGCCGGCACATAGACCTTGGCCTCGCGGCAGGTCGACCTGGCGACCTTCGGGCAGGGGCGGAAGCCCGACAGATCCTTCGACACGCAGACGCGCACCTCGGAGAGCCGCGGCGGATCGCAGGTGATGGCGAATTCGGTGTCGTCAAGGCCGGGGTTGGCGGCGACGAAGGCCTTCCGGACCTCGGCCACATCGACGGTTGCCGGCTTCGGCATCGACTTGAACGTGTCTGGGACTTTCACCTTCAGGAAGGCGGCGCGTGCCGCCTTGAAGTAGCTGGCGGCGTCGAGCCCGGAGCAGGCGCCGTGGGTGCGCCATTCGTGGATGACGAGGCCGAAGGCGGGGAAGATGTCAAGCTGTGCCCGGATCAGGGCATCCGGCAGCCGGTCGGCGGTGCCGGAGCAGGACGGAACGAACCCCTTGTCCGACTGCGGCCACAATCCGTGCAGCATGAAGCCGTAGGGCCGCGCGCATTCGGCCGCCTTCTGGCTGTCGCCCTTGGCCTCGCAGAAGCTCGGCGACCAGGAAAGCGAGACGAGATAGTAGTCGAAGTCGATCGGAGCGGCGGCGGTCGGAGCGGGCTTTGCCGGGGCGGATAGGCTCGGGGCCGGTTGCGACGGGGCGGATTGGGCGTAGCTCGTTCCGGTTGCGGCGAGAACGGCGAAAACAAACGCGGCTGCGAGCGAGAAGAGGCGCATCTGGGTCATTTCCTCGGCATGATCTTGCGACGCCGGGACGATCCTGGACAGGTCGCGGTCGACTGGCGTTGCCATGAGCTTAGCCCCAAACGCCGCGACCGTGTAGAGCTGCCAGCCCGCCTAAGGCCAAGTCCGCGTCAAGTCGGGCGATGTTGGGCCTCGGCATCGCCGGGGCCGGCGGGCGGATTACCACCAGCGGTGGCGCACGGTGTGGCAGCGGCCGTCGTGCACGCGCCAGGGCTCGAGACCGATCAGGCAGAACTCGACATTCCAGGTGACGCCGACAAAGCCGGCCGTCTGCTCGACCAGATAGTAGAGCGCGGCGTGTTTGCCGTCGTTCAACTCGGCGCGCGCCTCGCAATAGCGGCGCAAGCGCGGGCTCGGATCGTTCTGGCCCGCGTAGGCCTGATGGATCTTGTCGACGCCGCCGATGGCCAGTCCCTTGTGCAGGACGCCCGCATCAGCAGTGCCGAACTTGGAGCGGATGGTGTCGAGGACGACGCCTTCCTCGCATTTCGGCACGGACGTGTCGGTGACGGCCGCGCCGACGAGATTTTCGAACCAGGGTTCGACAAAGGCAGCAGCAGGCGTAGACGACGCGGCGACTGTGACGACAGTGGCGAGAGCAAGCGCGGCGCGCGACGGCAGACGGGCATTCGACAGGAGCGACATGGGCAACACTCACGCTGGCGACGGTTGCAAGGGACGATGCGCGAGGGCGGTCCGAGGGTCAAGCGTCATCGTGGCAGTTCAGCCGGTGCGGCGTCGCTTGGCGGCGGAGCGGCGATTTTCGGCAACAGGCAGGAGGGGCGCTGCTACTCCCCGACCAGCCAGGCCACCTCGCCGCCGGCGCCGGGGCCCTGGGTTAGCGCCTTGACGAGGCCGGAGACGAGACGGCGGATCTCGTCGTCGAGCGTATAGGGCGGGTTGATGACGATGAGACCGCTGGCGGCCAGGCGGCCGTCGGCGGTCGGAGCACGTACGGCGAGATCGGCCGACAGGATCTTCCGGATGCCGGAGGCGGCAAGCCGGTCCTTGAAGCGGCGCACCTGACGGGCGTCCTTGATCGGGTACCAGAGCATGTAGACGCCAGTCGAGAACCGCTGGTGCGCCTCGACCAGCCCCTCAAGGCAACGGTCGAACTCGCCCTCCTCCTCGAACGGCGGATCGATGAGAATCAGGCCGCGGCGCTCCTTCGGCGGCAGGAAACTCTTCAGCGCGAGCCAGCCGTCCAGCTCGATCACCTTCACCTGGATGTCGCCGGCATAAAGGGCGGCGAGGTCGATGCGCTCTTCGGGGTGGAGCTCGGTCAGCGTCAGACGGTCCTGGCGGCGGGCCAGATACCGCACAATCGCCGGCGAACCGGGATAGCGGCGGGGCATGTGTCCGGTCGATACCGGCGTCTCGGAAGCAAAGGAAATGGCGTCGAAATAGGGCTGCAACAGGTCGGCGAGATCGGATCGGGCGTTGGAGGCGAGGAGCCGGCCGATGCCGTCTCGCCATTCGCCGGACTTGGCGGGTCCGGGGGCGGTCAGATCGTAGAGGCCGGGGCCGGCGTGGGTGTCGACGTAACGGAACGCCGCGTCCTTCTTTTGCAGGAGAAGGACGGTACGGGCCAGGGTGGCGTGCTTGAAGACATCGGCAAAGTTGCCGGCGTGATAGGCGTGGCGATAGTTCATCGGCTCAGGCGTTCACGCGAGGGGAAGGCAGGCGGGCAGATCAGGCTCGCTCAGTCGGATCGTGTCTCGCCCGACGGGCCAAACCAGTCATTCGGTTTCGCGCCAAGGCATCTGGTTCGCGGCCGAAGTGCGGCCAAACCAAACACGGGCATCCGCTTTCTTGCGGAATGCGCTCGACCGATCCGGGAGTCTAAAGCGCGAAACCGCCATCCGCCGGGTCAAACGCGGATGGCGGTTCGCTTCATGCTGACGGGCTCATTCCTCGTCGGACACCGGCGGGGGAGACATCTCGCCGCCTTCGCCGTCGAGGACCTGCAGGTTGACCGCCTTCGGGCCCTTGCCGCGCTTGTCCGGTTCGGTCTCGAATGACACCTTCTGGCCCTTGTCGAGAGCACCGAAGCCCGACCGCTCGACCGCACTCACGTGCACGAACACATCAGCTCCGCCCTCGTCCGGCGTGATGAACCCATAACCCTTTTCGGCATTGAAGAACTTCACAGTGCCGTTCTGGCGCGGACCGCGATCCACGGCCGGACGCGGCGTGCGCGGGCGGAATCCGCCCTCCTGGCCGCCGAAACCGCTGGGGGGAGCACCAAAACCGCCGCCTTCCTCACCACCGAACGTGCGACGCGGGCGGAACCCGCCCTCGTCCTGGCCGCCGCCGAAGCCGCCGCCGCCAAATTCCCGACGACCGCGTCCGCCGCCGAAGCCGCCGCGATCACCACCACCACCACCGAAGCCGCCACGATCGCCGCCGCCGAAGCCCCCGCGGTCGCCGCCGCCGAAGCCGCCGCGGTCACCGCCGCCGAAACTTTCGTCTCTACCGCCGAAACCGCCACGATCACGTCCGAAACCGCCGCGTTCGCCACCGCCGCGACCGCCGCCGAAACCACGATCCTTCATTCCAAGTCCTTTCCCGCGGGGAGAGCCACCCCTTAAAACTACTTTTGCCGCGAGCAAATACATCGCTCGCGGCGGATTCCAGGCTGGAACGTACCATCGTCGGGACTGGAGATGCGCGCGTTTAATTACGGCCGCGCCAACCGTCTCGCTCAAGTTCCGAACCGCCGCCTTCTACTTTATGGCTGAGAGGCGAAGAAAGGGCAAGACCGTCTGTTCGCTTTCAGGAAAATAGGTCAAATTTTGCACCCTTCATACTCGCCCGGTCAAACAAGAGTAGTTGCCTCCGCTTGCATGCCGTTCGTAACTGGGCGATCCTCGGGCCTGGATGGCGAGGAATTGCATCGTAACCGGGCAGATCGACTGAGTGACGGTTACGTGAAGTTGATTTGCAATAAGAAGACTTGCTAACCGTAACTATTCGCGAAATTCGATTATTCATACATTTGCCTGTCGGTTTGTATTTCCGTGCATACAACTAATATTTTCGCCGATGATCCGCTGTACAAAAGTCGGCTCATATCTTCTTGTATTCGAATATATTTAAGCAATTGCGCGTTGAGTTTGGAAAACGATTATTGAACTGCTGGTGATCTTGTCTCTCCGTGGCCGGTGATTGTAGCGCTGTCGCGCGATTATCCAACGCGCCGACGTGTTTCAAAGCCGCTGTCCGTCGCCGACAGAGCCGGCCGGTGAGCCCGTCCGGACGGGTTGCGGGCCGAATTCGGCATCGTCGGGCAGCTGATTCTCAGATGTCAAGGTCAAAGCGCGCCGGGACCTGAAATCGGTACCGGCCGGGCCGATTCCGACCCCCGCTCCAGGGCGAGTCGTCGGCCAAGCCGATGGCGACGAGGATCAACCGGAACGCGACGGCGCCCGCGGGCTGCATCCGACGCAATCGTCCCCCGCGTGCAAATCCTCCGGCTTGGCATTATAGCGTTGGCAGGCCCGAGGTCGGGCAAGGAGAGGTCATGTCGATATCGTCCGCCGACGAGGCACCTGAACCGCCGTTTCGGGTCGCGATCATTCCGGTCACCGCCTTCCAGCAGAATTGCGCGCTCGTCTGGGAGACCGCGAGCCGGCGCGGCGCGGTCGTCGATCCCGGCGGCGACGTCGAGAGGATCCTCAGGGTCATCGCGGAAGCCGACGTCACGGTGGAGAAGATCCTCATCACGCACGGCCATGTCGACCATATCGGTGGGGCGGCGGCGTTGCGCGTCCGGTTGGCCGAGACGAGCGGATCGGCGATCCCGATCGAGGGACCGCAGCGCGATGACCAGCCGATCATCGACGGGCTCGAAGCCAGCGCGCGCAAGTTCGGCATCGCCGATGCCCGACCGATGCACCCCGATCGCTGGCTCGAGGAGGGCGATGCCGTCAGCGTCGGCGATATCCGCTTCGAGGTGCTGCACTGCCCCGGCCATTCGCCCGGCAGCGTCGTCTATGTCCAGCGCGATGTCGGCTTTGCCTTCGTCGGCGACGTCATCTTCCAGCGTTCGGTCGGCCGCAGCGACTTGTTCGGTGGCGACCACAGCCAGCTGATCGCCTCGATCCGCGACAAGCTGCTGCCGCTCGGCGACGATGTCGCCTTCCTGCCGGGACATGGTGCCATGTCGACCTTCGGCGAGGAGCGCCGCCATAATCCCTTCCTTGTGCCCGTGGCATAAGGCGGCGGGATCAGGGGCAAGGAGGCAGGCGTGCGGCGGTGGCTTTTGGGTGCGCTCATGGGCGCGATCGGACTTGGCGCAGGAGCGGTGACGGCGCCGGGCGCGCTGGCCGGCATATTCGATCTGCCGGACGTCGATGCCGTCGTCACGATCGATCTGCCGGACGACTGGAAAGTGATGGCGACGCCGGACAGCCTTCAGACCGTCACCCCCGACAACGTCGAAGCCCGTTTCGTCGTCACGTCGCCCGATGCGGCCAGCACATTGGTGGCTGCGCTCACCGGCGGCGATCAGAAGCGCGGCGTCACCGTCGATCGGTCGAGCGAAGATCGCGATGATCGCCACATCGCGGCGCGCGAGGCCGTCGACGTCAGCTATCGCACCGGCGGCCGACTGCCCGGTCGGCTCAGGATCGTGCGGATGGAACTGGTGCCGGGCAAGGTGCTGGTGATGAGCTTCCTCGGCACCGAGAGCGCCCTCGACGCCGCCGACGCGACCATTGAAGGCATCTTCAACGGGTTGAAGGTGCTGGACAATTGATGCTGCGGCCGGATACGGCTCAATCGTCCCAGGGCAGGGGATCGGTCGAGCGGTCGCTGAGATAGGGGCCGGTCGCATTCAGTTTGCGGCCGCTGGCGACCCACTCGTACTTCTCGAGATAGGCCTTGGCCATGCGCGTCGCATTGAACTCGTCGCGGGCGTACTCGTGGCAGCGCTTGGGATCGAACCGCATGTCCTTCAAGGCCATCGCCAGTTCGTGGCGCGACGCGGAGAGGAAGCCGACATCGGCGACGACCAGTTCGGGCAGCGTACCGTAAGGCGTGCCGTAGACGGGGGCACCGAAATAGAGGCTCTCGATCATGGCGAGGCCGAAAGGTTCGTGCCAGCGCACCGGGAAGATGTGGCCTCGGCTGCCATTCAGCAGGGCGAACTTCTCCTTGCCGCCAACCATGCCGTGGAAGCGGATGCGCGGTGAGAACGTCAGACGGAAGCCGCGCGACAGGTTGAGCCGGCTACCGCCGAGCACGTCCATCGTCACCTTGGCTTCGCGCGCGACATTGATGGCGCCGTGGATGTTCTTCACATTCCATGACGCCTTGCCGAGGAAATGGCAGTGCGGGCGGGACCTGGCGAGGTCGACCGGGCCGTAGGCGTCCCAGTCGAGGCCGTTGTAGACGTACTGGTCGCAATTGTGCCGGGCGGCGTGATTCTTGGAGAGGAACAGCGAATTCAGGTAGCGGTTGAGCTGGCCGCCGAAGGCATTGCCGTGCTCGGTCATCACGTAGGGCAGGTCGAATTCGGTATCCGGATCGAAGCCGTGCACCCCCTGGAAGTGGACGACGTCGACGTCGCGCGGGATCTGCTCCTTCAACGGCCGCTGCTTGTCGATCTCGATCACTCGGGCGAACTCCGAGACCGTGCCTTCGCCGGCGAGCAGCGTGACGGAATGGCCGAGCCGATGCAGCGCCGTGCCAAGGTCCCAGACCACCCGCTCGGTGCCGCCGTAGGCGAAGACGGGAAGGCGGGCGGTGTGGATCAGACAGATGCGCATGGGAAACGCGGCTCCTGGTGGCAGGCGGGGCTACCGATAGACCGTGCGGCCGGGCGGGATCAAGGGGAGGAGAGAGACGGATGGGCCGCTGTCACAGCCCCAGGGCGGCGCGGAGCTTCTTCGGCAGTCCGGCGGCAACCAGGCGGTAGGATTCGCGCAGATAGGCGCGGAGGTCTTCGTCCGAAAGCCCGGTCGCGGCGAAGCGCTGGATCCATTTCAACCCTCGCGACGCCATGTAGGGCGCTGGTCGGCAGCCCGGAACGGACTTCAGCATCTCGAAGGCAATCTCGGACGTCTTGAACGTATGGGCCGGGCCATCGACCTCGTCCCAGCCGATGGCGAAGACTTTGCGGCCGACCTTCCACACATGCGAGCCGCCCCATTGCATCACGTAGGTCGTGTGGGGAAGCGAGGCGCAGAAGGCATTGAAGACGTCAGGGGACATGGGCGACGGTTCGCGGTTTGTGACTTCGCCAAGTCTCGCCGAGCCTGTGCGACGGAACAAGGGCAATCGAGCGTGACCGGCCCGCAATGCGTGGCTGCCGTGCTGCGGCGCGAATCGCTGCTGCCGATGCCAAAACCAGCAGCATTGCCAACGCATCGGCGGCGATGTGGTCGCGCGTGCAAGGTCATCATTTCCATATAGAATAGTATTTCACACAATGAATTAGCTGTTTAGCAAGCCATCTCTTCAACAATGGGTGAAGGATCGATCGGTACGCATTTTTTCTTATCTGCGTGCTACTTGCCGGAGTGCGCGATCGAACGCGAAGACGAGAGTCCATTATCTTGGGTACGTTTCTTGATATTCCGACTCTTCTGGTCACGACCGCCGTGGCTTGTTTTTGCGTTTGCGTCAGCCTGTTTCTGATCTGGAGATCGGCACGCAACGAGATCTTCGTCTTCGATTGGAGCCTCAGCTACGGACTGGTCACGGTGACGATGCTGTTAGTGGCGGTGCGTGGTCGGCTCCCCACCGTCCTGGCGATGACGGCTCCGGGTGCCCTGCTGCTTGCCTGCTTCGGCGTGCTTTGGCTGGGATACCGCCAGTTCTCGGACCGAACCGGTCGTTTCGATCGCTTCTGGGCCGTCGCCGGCGTGCTGGCCTGGCTCACCTTCTCGCTGACCGGCAGTCCATTCACCGACAGCAACCTGCGCGGGCTAGTCAATTCGTCGATCGAACTGACGTATCTGCTGTCCATCGTTCACGACCTCGTCCACCACCAACGGAAGGCCCCATTGCCGGCGGCGAAGCTGACGATCGCGCTTTTCATCATCCATGCGGTGAAATTATTGATTGTAAATGTATTTTACCTGTCTGGGGTGCTTGATACACACGCCGTGGTGATGCCGAATACTGTGTTCTTCGGGCTCAGCTTTATTGAATCGGCGCTGTTCACCGTGTTTCTCGGCCTTCTGCAACTCGTGCTGATCGGACAGCGCTCGGAGCGGCGCTTGCGGGTTGCGGCGGAAACCGATTCGCTGACCGGGCTTGCCAACCGGCGGCACTTCCTTGACAGCATCCATCCCCATCTTCTGCGCGCCGGAGGCCGCGGCGCGCTGATCATCTTCGACATCGACCATTTCAAGCACGTCAACGACACGTTCGGGCATCCGGCCGGCGATTGGGCGCTGGCCGAATTTGCCGCCATCCTGTCGACGCAGGCGCCCGCCGGAAGCATCGCCGCCCGTGTCGGAGGCGAGGAATTCGCGCTGTTTCTGCCCGATTGGGCGACGGCAGAGGCGGCCGAGGTGGCGGAACGCATCCGCCGCACGATTGCCGATCTGCGGATCCCGGCGCCTGCCGGCGAACTCCGTCTGACGGTGAGCGGCGGCGTTGCCGGCGTCGGCGAGTCCGGCTCCGACTATCAGGCGCTGCATTGCGCTGCCGACAGTGCCCTCTACACGGCGAAGAGCGCTGGTCGTGACCGGGTTGCGGTGTTTGGCCAGCGCGCGGCGGTGCCGCGCGGCGCTGCGGCCTGAGGCGCCGGTGCGCGAACGGCCGGTGCGTTCTCGTTCGGGCGAAGAGGCGCGAGGGCGGGCGATGCCCGCGTCCGTATTGCACCGGAGTGGCGTCGTCGTCTATGAGACGCTCACCCCGTGGCTGGAGCTCGCGTCACGGGGGGCCTGCCGCAGCATCCGATCGGCAAGAGATTTGCGCGCTCCGATAGGGATTTCAAATGGCCGACGGCAGCGATGACTATGTCTACGACGAGGCAAGCGGCGAATGGCGCCCCACCTCGGACATTGCCGCGGCGACCGCTGTGATGGATCTCGTTGTCACGGATTCGGCCGGCAACGCGCTGGCCGACGGCGATTCCGTCACGCTGATCAAGGATCTGAAGGTCAAGGGCGCTGGGCAGACGTTGAAGCAGGGCACCGTGATCAAGTCGATCCGCCTGACCGACAATCCGGACGAAATCGACTGCCGCCACGAGGCGATCAAGGGGCTGGTGTTGCGGACGGAGTTCGTGCGCAAAAGGTGAGGGGCGGGACCAGCATTGAGCGGTTCAGGCTTTGCCTCTTACACGGACGCGCGTCTCATCCCGGCGCGCACCACCAGCGGATGAATGCGCGCGACCGGCAGCATGTACAGCCGGCCGAGCCAATTCTTGGTGTAGACCGCTGTTGACACCGTGTAAGCCGCCGACGTTGCCATCCCAAGAGAGCGCCGCACTGACACCCGCACGTCCAGGTGATGGTCGTCGATGCCGAGCAGGATTTCGTCTTGCGTCAGCGCGAAGATGCGGAAGATGCCGAGGCGGTCGCCGACCTGCAGATCTCTTCCCGACTTGTCGGCACCGGAGCGCATGCTGCCGACGTCCTTCAGCCCGATCCGCCGGACCGTCCAGTTGCGCAGGGCCATCAGCCGTTCCACCCAGGGAGGCGATGCGCCCAGCACCCTCAGGGCGATTTCCGCCGGCAACAGGCTGGGATCGGCGAGCGGCGCTGAATAGGCGTCGTGGAAATGCGCCCGATCGAGCGTGGCGAACAGCAGGCTGGCCGTGGGGACGTCAGCAGCGCTGATGGTGACGCTCATTTTCCCCTCCGTCCCTTCCAACCGCCCTTGTTCTTCGCCGCAATGGTGCCGGCGCCCGTGCTCGGTGGCGGCTTCTTCGGCAGTGGACCGGTTGCCAGCGGCACCTCGGTGCGGCCGACGGTCATTTCGTCGAGCGAGTTCTTGCGCGTCCTTGGGGCAGGCAGCGGTTCGTCGGTGGTGAAGGGTGAGGAACGATGGTAGTCGGCGAGGCCTTCGCGTGGGCCGGACGTACCGTCGGGTGCCGCTGATCCGCCTCCCGCGCCGGCTCCTTCGCGGCGACTGCCGCGGGCGCCGGGCTTCGGCAGGTTTCCAGCATTGCCAAACGGCCGCTCGCCGGCGAACCCGCCGGTGGCGTCGTCGAGCATCGCCTGACGGGCGAGCGGATTGTCGGAGACGAGGAGCTCGGTTTCCTTCAGTCGCTTGATCTCGTCGCGCAGCCGTGCGGCGGTTTCGAATTCGAGATCGGCGGCGGCATCGCGCATGCGCTTTTCCAGATCCGCCAGATGCGCCGCGAGATTGTGGCCGACGAGGCTGCCGGCCTCGGCGAAACCGGCGTCGACGGTGACGTGATCCTGCTCGTAGACGGAATTCAGCAGGTCCTGGATGCCGCGCTTGATGGTCGCCGGGGTGATGCCGTGTTCGGTGTTGTAGGCCGTCTGCTTTTCGCGGCGGCGGTTGGTCTCGGCGATGGCGCGTTCCATGGAGCCGGTCATGCGGTCGGCATAGAGCACGACGCGGCCGTCGACGTTGCGCGCGGCGCGGCCGATGGTCTGGATCAGCGAGGTTTCCGACCTGAGGAAGCCCTCCTTGTCGGCATCGAGGATGGCGACGAGGGCGCATTCCGGAATATCAAGCCCCTCGCGCAACAGGTTGATGCCGACGAGGACGTCGAAGGCGCCGAGGCGGAGATCGCGGATGATCTCGATGCGCTCGAGGGTTTCGACGTCGGAATGCATGTAGCGCACCCGAACTCCGTGCTCGTGCAGGTATTCGGTGAGGTCTTCGGCCATGCGCTTGGTCAGCGTGGTGACGAGGCTGCGATAGCCGGCCAGCGCGGTGGCCTTGACCTCGCCCAAGAGGTCGTCGACCTGGGATTTGGCCGGGCGGATCTCGATCGGCGGATCGATCAGCCCGGTCGGGCGGATCACCTGTTCGGCGAAGACGCCGCCGGCCTCTTCCATCTCCCAGGTTCCCGGCGTCGCCGAGACACAGACGGTCTGCGGCCGCATGGCGTTCCATTCCTCGAAACGCAGCGGCCGGTTGTCCATGCAGGAGGGCAGGCGGAAGCCGAACTCGGAGAGCGTCGCCTTTCGTCGGAAGTCGCCGCGATACATGCCGCCGATCTGGCCGATGGTGACGTGGCTCTCGTCGACGAAGACGAGGGCGTTGTCCGGGAGATATTCGAACAGGGTCGGCGGCGGCTCGCCCGGCTTGCGCCCGGTCAGGTAGCGCGAATAATTCTCGATGCCGGCGCAGGAGCCGGTCGCCTCCAGCATCTCCAGATCGTAGGTGGTGCGCTGGTCGAGCCGTTGGGCTTCGAGCAACCGGCCGGCGGCGTTGAGTTCGTTTAGCCGGAGCCTGAGCTCGCTCTTGATCGACTGGATCGCCTGCTGGAGGGTGGGTTTGGGCGTCACATAGTGCGAATTGGCGTAAACCTTCACCGACTTCAGGTTCTGCGCCTTCTGCCCGGTTAAGGGATCGAATTCGACGATCGATTCGATTTCGTCGCCGAACAGCGAGATCCGCCAGGCGCGGTCCTCATAGTGGGCCGGGAAGATCTCGATGGTGTCGCCGCGCACCCGGAACGAGCCGCGCTGAAACACGATGTCGTTGCGCTTGTATTGCAGTGCCACCAGGTCGGCGAGCAGCTGGCGCTGGTTGACGCGCTCGCCCACCGTGATTGGGAAGGTCATGGCGGTATACGTCTCGACCGAGCCGATACCGTAGATACAGGAGACCGAGGCGACGATGACGCAGTCGTCGCGCTCCATCAGCGCCCGGGTGGCGGAATGGCGCATCCGGTCGATCTGCTCGTTGATCGAGGATTCCTTCTCGATGTACGTATCCGTGCGCGGCACATAGGCTTCCGGCTGGTAGTAATCGTAGTAGGAGACGAAATACTCGACGGCATTCTCCGGAAAGAACGATTTGAACTCGCCGTACAGCTGCGCCGCCAGGGTCTTGTTGGGGGCGAGGATCAGCGCCGGGCGCTGCGTCGCCTCGATCACCTTGGCCATGGTGAAGGTCTTGCCGGAACCGGTGACGCCAAGCAGCACCTGCATCTTGTCGTCGCGCGCGATTCCTTCGACCAGATCGGCGATCGCCGTTGGCTGGTCGCCCTTCGGGTCGAATTCCGAGACGATTTTCAGCGGAATGCCGCCCTCGGACTTTTCCGGGCGTTCCGGCCGGTGCGGCACCCAGGGCGCGCCGTGCTTGAACAGGGGATTGCCGGATTCGATCAGCGCCGACAGCGCCGCCACCGAGGCAGTCGCCCCGGACTGCGGCATGGCCTCGGCGTCTTCCAGCGAGATGTCGATGCCGGCGACGGGATT
The DNA here is from genome assembly GCA_031291575.1 of Ancalomicrobiaceae bacterium. Classification (GTDB taxonomy): domain Bacteria; phylum Pseudomonadota; class Alphaproteobacteria; order Rhizobiales; family Ancalomicrobiaceae; genus CAIYYN01. The sequence goes on along the minus strand of JARLIT010000239.1, from coordinate 825 downwards.
GAGCCCGCCGGCAGCGCGTTCACGTGGGCTGGAGGCGTCGGCTGGTGTCTTGCCGGGCTTGGGGCCACGCGACTTGGCCGCCGCGTCCTTGGCCTTGACGGGTTTGGGGGGCTGAGACTTGACCGCCTCCTCGCCGATCTGGCGCACCCAGTCGCCGATATCGCCGGAAAACGGCGCCGAGTCGACGTCGAAGTCGGCCTGCGGCACCTCGCCGAAGCCGGGCGTCGGATCTGGAGCGGGCAGGGGGCGGGAATTCTGGGATCTGGGCGCACGTGACATGGCCCCAATATGGGCCGCCTGCGCGTGCGAGGGAAGACCGCGGGCTCGCGGATGCTGACAGGGAGAGGCAGTGGCGAGGGGGCGCTCCTTCATGGTGAGGTGCGAGCCTCGAACCATGAAGGTGGCCCTGCCATGGCAATCAATCGCGACCGATGCTGTCGCCCTTCGTCCTTCGAGGCTCGGCTATCGCTTCGCACCTCAGGATGAAGGGCTTACGAGGACGCAAGGCTCATGGATGCACGCGCTCCCCCATCCTCCGCAGAAACACCGCCAGCGTTGCCAGGAGAATCGGCGGCATGATCGGGATGCCGAGGCCCATGCCGATGCCGCGGGCGAGGAGCGGTGCCAAAGTGACGAGGGCGAGGAGCAGCTTTTCCCAGGGGCGGAAGCCGGTGTCGATCCCGGTGCGGGCGAGCAGGAAGACGGCAGGGGCGGTGATGACGAGGTCGTAGTCGAGCACATAGGGGGTGGTCAGCGGCATGGCGAGCGCGGTGAGCCCGGCGGCGAGCGGCGTATTCGGTCGCCGAACCCAGACCCAGGCGACTG
>JARLIT010000238.1 GCA_031291575.1 Ancalomicrobiaceae bacterium | reverse complement strand
CGCCCCGACATGGCGCTCTCTGGCGATTTCATCGTCGGTTTCCCCGGCGAGACCGATGCTGACTTCGAAGCGACCCTGCGGCTGGTCGAAGCGGTGCGCTATGCCGCCTGCTACTCGTTCAAATATTCGCCGCGCCCGGGTACGCCGGCGGCGGATGACGACAATCAGGTCGCCGACGCGGTCAAGTCGGAGCGGCTCCAACGCCTGCAGGCGCTGATCAACGATCACACGCACGATTTCAACCGGGCGACCGTCGGCAGGACGGTCGACGTGCTCATCGAAAAGAGCGGCCGCCATCAGGGCCAGCTGGTCGGCCGGTCGCCCTGGCTGCAGCCGGTGCATGTCGACGGGCCGGCCGGATGGATCGGTTCGGTGAAGCGCGTCGCCATCGACCGCGCGGAAGCCTTCAGTCTTTTCGGCTCCATCCTCTCGACGGCGGGGACGGAAGGCCGGATGATGTCCGGGACACTGGCATGCACGGGTTGATTCGAACGGAATGGATGCGCGGACCGGTTTTCGGGGCGAGGCTCTGAGCCGGCGGCGCCTGGAGGGAGGATCTCTGTGAGCGAGACGATCAGGCCGAAGTCTCCGATCTCCCCGGCGGCGACGCCGCCCGTCAGTAGCCCCATCGTCCGCGCACTCGGACCAACGCTCGTGCCACACGCCTCAGACCTCACTCACGTCGTTCTCGCCTTCGATGACAATCGCCTCGTCGGCGATCTGTTTGGCCAGTTCGACCAGAATCTGGCGGAAATTGAGCGCCGTCTGGCGGTGAGCGCCGTGGCGCGCGGCAATCAGGTGACCATCAAGGGTGCGCACGAAGCCTGCGAGCAGGCACGCGACGTGCTCGAAAGCCTCTATGACCGGCTGCATGCCGGCGAGGAAATCCTGCCCGGCGATGTCGACGGCGCCATCCGCATGGCGGTCGCCCGCGGGGCGCAGCTGCCCTTGCCGACGTTCGAGCCGAAGGCCCGCTTCCAACCGGCGCAGATCTCCACACGCCGCAAGACGGTCGTCGCCCGCACGCCCGGCCAGGACGCCTACATCCGGGCGCTCGACCGCGCCGACATGATCTTCGGCGTCGGTCCGGCCGGTACGGGCAAGACCTATTTGGCGGTGGCTTATGCCGCGGCGATGATCGAACGCGGCGAGACCACCCGGCTGATCCTGTCGCGCCCGGCGGTGGAGGCGGGAGAGCGTCTCGGCTTCCTTCCCGGCGACATGAAGGAAAAGGTCGATCCGTATCTGCGCCCGCTCTACGACGCGCTCTACGACATGATGCCGGCGGAAAAGGTCGAGCGCGGGCTGCAATCCGGCATGATCGAAGTTGCGCCGTTGGCCTTCATGCGCGGCCGCACGCTGGCCAACGCCGTCGTGCTCTTGGACGAGGCGCAGAACTGCACCACCATGCAGATGAAGATGTTCCTCACCCGCCTCGGCGAGAATTCCAAGATGATCGTTACCGGCGATCCGACCCAGGTCGATCTCGGCCCTGGCCAGCGCTCCGGTCTCGTCGACGCGCTCGATATCCTGAAGGGCGTCGAGGGCGTCGTCACCGTGCATTTCAACGAGACCGACGTCGTCCGTCACGAACTCGTCGCCCGCATCGTCAAGGCCTACGACGACCGCTCACGCCAGAAGCTTGCCGCCAAGCAGGGCAGCGACGCCGCCGAGGCCGGCCTCGACACCAACGGGCGGTCGGGATGAGCGGGTCGGACGACATCAGCGTCTCCGTCGACATCGCGATCGAGGCCGAGGCCTGGGGCGAGGAGGAAGCGCTGAGGCCGCTCGTCGAACGGACGCTGGCAGTGGCCATCGCCGTCGGCCGGTTCGATCTGCCACGTCACGTCGAAGTCTCGCTGCTCCTGACCGACGATGCCCGGATCCAGGTCCTGAACCGCATCTGGCGGCAAAAGGACAAACCGACCAACGTGCTGTCCTTTCCGTCCGGCCTCGAGGAGGAGGCAGGCGACGACCGGCCGCTGCTCGTCGGCGACATTGCGATTGCGCGCGAGACGGTGGTGGCCGAGGCGGCCGCCGAGGGAAACACGCTGGAGGCCCACCTCTGTCACCTTCTTGTGCACGGCTTCCTGCATCTCCTGGGGTATGACCACGAGATCGATGCCGAGGCGGAGGGGATGGAGGCGCTCGAAACCGAGATTCTCGCCGAACTCGGCATCGCCGACCCGTATGCCGAGGTTTCGACTTGAGGCTTTGGCCGCGACCTGAGAAACTGAGGCGAATTGCGGCAGCCGGACCTCCGGTCTGGGCCGCCGCCGAGACGAGGACTACCCGATACCGATCGGCCGGCCGCAAGGCCCGCGGTCGGATCAAGGGTTGGATGAGATGAACGATACGCAGTCTTCCAGTACCGGGTCCGGAGGCGAGACGCTTTCACCTCCGGACGCCCACGAACGATCCGGTGAAAGCTGGTTCGAGCGCCTGATGGTCGCCGTCGGGCTCAGGCAGTCGACCAGCGACCTGCGCGAAAGCCTTGAAACCGTCCTGGAGCAGGATGGGACCGCCGACGAGGTGTTCTCGTCGGTCGAGCGGACGATGATCCGCAACATCCTGCAATTGCGCGAGACCCGCGTCGAGGACGTGATGCTGCCGCGCTCGGCCATCGACGCGGTGGATCTCGATACCAACCTCGCCGGCCTGATGGCGATCTTCGCTTCGACTGGCCACAGTCGCATGCCGGTCTACCGCGACAGTCTCGACGATGCTCTCGGCATGATCCACGTGCGCGATCTGATGAATTGGATCGCCCGTTCGGCCGGCGCCGTCGTCGTCGACGACGAGCCGCCGCCGCCGGAGCGCGTGTCGCTCGCCGGCATCGATCTGTCGAAACGGCTGTCGGAAACCGAGCTCGTCCGTCCGGTGCTGTTCGTGCCCCAGTCGATGCCGGTCACCGATCTTCTCGCCAAGATGCAGGCGAGCCGGACCCAGATTGCCCTCGTCATCGACGAATACGGCGGCGTCGACGGACTGGTCAGCCTCGAAGACATCGTCGAGACGGTGGTCGGCGATATCGAGGACGAACACGATACCGACGAGGACGAGGGCAGCCTGCAGGTGATCGGCGAAGGCCAGTGGATCGCCGATGGCTCCGTGCTGTTGGAAGAGGCGAGCGAACGGACCGGCATCGACTTCTCCAAGCTCGCCTCGGCTGAGGATGTCGATACGCTCGGCGGCCTTGCCTTCGCCCTGTTCGGTCGCGTGCCGAACCCCGGCGAGCGGCAGGAGACTGAGGATCTTCCCGGTGTCGTGTTCGAGATCGTCGAAGCCGACAAGCGGCGCATCAAGCGGCTGCGCCTCAGGCTGGCGAGCGCAAAGCCGGCATCAGCGCCCGAACCGACTGCCCAAACGGCGGCCGGGGGAGGTTAGGCGGGACGATGATCGTGCCAGGGCGGCCCCATTGCCGCCATGCTCTACCGCTTTGAAGGCGGTGCTGGCCGGCGATTCGCTGGAGCGTGGCCGAGCGTGTCGAACCATCCGGTCGGCATGGATGCGCCCGGCATTGCTCTCGAGCGTTTCTCAGCGGGAGATCGTGCCGATCTCGCTGGAAGCGCCCGGCCGTCGCCGAACAGCCGCCTGGGCGGTACCCTGCCGCACTCTGCACCCCATCAGCTTCCTCCGGACCTCCTCATGCTGGCTCGCCTCTCTGGTTTGGTCGCTTTGCAGGGAGGCTTCGCCCGCTTCGCCCTGGCGCTTGGCGCAGGAGCGCTCGCCGCATTCGCCCAGGCGCCCTACCACGCCTTCCCGGTGCTGTGGGTCTCACTGCCGCTGCTGGTTTGGCTGATGGATGGCGCCGTCGGCACGCGTGGACGCCTTTTCCGGCTGATTCCGGCCTTTGCCGTCGGCTGGGCCTTCGGCTTCGGCTATTTCCTCAACGGCCTGTGGTGGATCGGCTCGGCCTTTCTGGTCGATGCCGAACAATATGCCTGGGCGATGCCGATCGCCGTCATCGCACTTCCTGCCGGGCTGGCGCTGTTCACCGGCTTTGCCACCATGCTGGCCCGCGCTTTCTGGGCCGATGGTCCATCGCGCATCGTCGTGCTGGCGCTCGTCTGGTCGGCGGTCGAGATCGCCCGCGGCCATGTGCTGACAGGATTTCCCTGGAACGATCTCGGTTATGGACTGGCCGCCAACACGGTGATGATGCAGGCTGCCGCCCTTGTTGGCCTGCACGGGCTGACACTGCCGGCGATCCTCATCTTTGCAGCGCCGGCCGCGCTCGACGGCCGGCCCGGCGGCGGCCGTTTCGTCGTGGCCAACCTGATCCTCTTTATCGCCATCGCAGGCTATGGCGTCGTCCGTCTCGCCCATGCGCCACATGCCACGGTGCCGGGCGTGAAGCTGAGGCTGATGCAGCCGGCGGTGACTGAATGGTCCAAATGGCGACCTGAAAGCCGGACCGAACTGCTCCACGACTACGTCGAACTGTCGTCGGCCGCGCCGGACGGGACGAGGACCGGGCTCTCGGGCATCACCCATCTGATCTGGCCGGAATCGCCGTTCTCCTTCGTGCTGGCGCGCGAACCCTGGGCTCTGGCGACGATCGCGGAGATGCTGAAATCCGGCCCGACGTCGCTGATCACCGGCGCCGTCAGGGTCGAGCCACCGGTGGCAGGCGAGGCGAGGCCGCGCTTCTACAACTCGATCTACGTCATCGGCCCGGATGGCGGCATCACCGCCGCCTACGACAAGGCGCATCTCGTGCCGTTCGGCGAGTACATGCCGCTGGCTCAGCTGTTCGAGTGGATCGGCGTCAAACAGCTGACCCAGATCAAGTCGCCGTTCTCTGCCGGACCGGGCCCGCGCACGCTGGCCGTGCCGGGGGCGCCCGATGCCGGCATGACCATCTGCTACGAGGCGGTCTTTCCCGGCGAGGTCGTCGACCCCTCGGAGCGTCCGGGCTGGCTCGTCAATCTGACCAACGACACCTGGTTTGGCCTGACGCCCGGCCCCTACCAGCACTTGCATCAGGCGCGGCTTCGCTCGGTCGAAGAAGGGCTCCCGATGGTTCGGGTCGCCAATTCGGGCATTTCGGCAGTGATTGACGCGTGGGGAAGGGTCGTCGCCGAGCTTCCGTTAGGGAAACGCGGCGTGCTGGATGCTGATCTACCAGCAGCGGCACCTTCTACTCTCTACAGTGTCGCGCGTCATCTTGGTGAAAGCATGGAGTTGATTTCCATTTGTATCTTCACGATTTGGCGCCGCAGACGACGCAGGCATATTGATCGTTGACTTTGAGCGGCGCTCGGCACAATGATGCAACCGTGGGCGGCCATAACGAGAATAGAGCGGCCGCCCGTTGGTCAAGGTGAAGTCCGTCCGGTCACACCAGGCAAGTAACATAGGACGCGTACCTGCAATGCGCGGACCAATAAGAAGACGTTGCTTGCGCTGATGCCTGGATATTCGCAGATATAAAAACGCAGGTTCCAAATGGCTAGCAAAAAATCCCCGAATCCGATCGATATTCATGTTGGGAGTCGTGTCCGGCTGCGCCGCATGATGCTTGGCATGAGCCAGGAAAAGCTTGGTGAGCATCTTGGCATTACGTTCCAGCAGATCCAGAAGTATGAAAAGGGCACCAACCGGATTGGTGCCAGCCGCCTTCAGGCGATCGCCCGCGTGCTGAGTGTGCCGCCGGCCTTCTTCTTCGAAGATGCACCGGGTGTGGTTCCGGTGGCCGGCAATCAGGGCTTCGACGAGCCGCAATCGGCCTCCTACGTCGTCGACTTCCTCTCCAGCTCCGAAGGTCTGACGCTCAACAAGTGCTTCGTGCGCATCAAGGACGCGAAAATTCGCAAGAAGATCGTCGATCTTGTCCGCTCGATCGCGGGTGAAGAGGACTGAGGGTCCGTCTGCGGGTCCTTCGAACCAGCCGATGACTTGTGAACCGGAATGGCTGTCGTGCCATCCGGCTAGGGTGTGTTTTGCTCTCGCTGAGCCGCCTTCATCGACCGAGCCGATTTCCCGCCAGCAGCTTCCGTCGGGATATTTCTGAGACGGCATGACCAATTCGACGAGCCGGCGGATGCGATCCCCGCCGGCTCGTTGCATTTGATCAACGCCCTGCGCCGTCGCCCGCGCAGCAGCACCTCGCAAGATCGATCGGCGGGAGGGCGGAAGGTTCCGCGCCAACCGGGGCTCGCGGAGGACCGCTGCAGCGCAGGCCGGCCGATTCACCGGGTTTCGGTGCAGTCAGGCTAAACTTGGCAGATTATTTTCCATTCGGTGCTCGCTAAGGAATTGGCGACCCTTGACCGAAAATCCGCGGGACTGCTAGACGACTTGGTCCGTGCGTCCAGTCGGCGCACGGGGCATGCTCCCGTCGGATTGACATGATCCGGACGCGGTGAGCATGTCCACCGAATTGAATCTGGGGAATTTCCCGATTGGACGATCCCATCCAATCGAGAAAGTCTCTGGAGCGTGCCCAGGCCGGATCGAAGTGATCTGGACGTCAAGGACACGCTCGAGCACTCGAGTCTGGAGCAATTCCATTTCGATCGAATGATTTCGTCTGATCGGGACGGGCTCCAGGGGTTCCGGAGCATCCGCAAGCGAGGCTGTCGTGGCACGTTCAAATTATCTCTTCACCAGTGAGTCTGTTTCGGAAGGTCATCCGGACAAGGTTTGCGATCGCATTTCCGACGAGATCGTCGACGCCTTCTTCCGCCTCGGTCCGGAATACGGTTGGAATCCCTGGCACCTGCGGTGCGCGGCCGAAACCCTCGCGACCACCAATCGCGTCGTCATCGCCGGCGAGACCCGTGGTCCCGCACAGATCACCAAGGATCTGATCTCGCATATCGCCCGTCTGGCGATCCGCGACATCGGCTACGAGCAGGCCGGCTTCCATTGGGAGAACGCCCACATCGAAGTGCTGCTGCACGCTCAGTCCGCCGACATCGCACAAGGCGTCGACGCGGCCGGCAACAAGGACGAAGGCGCCGGCGACCAGGGCATCATGTTCGGCTACGCCTGCCGCGAGACGCCGGAACTGATGCCGGCGCCGATCTACTACGCGCACAAGATCCTCGAAGACCTCGCCAAAGCCCGCAAGTCCGGCAAGGGCCCGGCCGCGGTGCTCGGCCCGGACGCCAAGAGCCAGGTGACGGTGGCCTACGAAAACGGCAAGGCGGTCGGTGCCCGCCAGATCGTTCTCTCCACCCAGCATCTGGACGAGACGCTCACCTCGTCCGACATCCGCAAGATCGTCGAGCCCTTCATTGTCGCCGCGCTGCCGGCCGGCTGGGTCAACGAGGACACCGTCTGGCACGTCAATCCGACCGGCAAGTTCGTCATCGGCGGCCCTGACGGCGATTCCGGCCTGACCGGTCGCAAGATCATCGTCGACACCTACGGCGGAGCGGCCCCGCATGGCGGCGGCGCCTTCTCCGGCAAGGATCCGACCAAGGTCGACCGGTCTGCCGCCTACGCCGCGCGCTATCTGGCCAAGAACGTGGTTGCTGCCGGCCTCGCCGATCGCGCCACCATCCAACTCGCCTATGCGATCGGCGTGTCCGAGCCGCTCGCCGTCTACGTCAACCTGCACGACACCGGTCGGGTCGACGAGGGGAAGCTGGAAAAGGCGTTGCGCGAGGTCATCAGCCTGACGCCGCGCGGCATCCGCACCCATCTCGAGCTGAACAAGCCGATCTATGCCCGCACCTCCGCCTACGGCCATTTCGGCCGTCTGCCCGAGGCCGACGGCGGCTTCTCTTGGGAGAAGACCGACCTCGCTGCCGCGCTGAAGACGGCCGTCGGCGCCTGATCCGCATCGTCCCGAAGGGGTTCAGACCTTTCGGATGGGCACGGGCGTGCAACCAGGATGGGACGCGTCGATGACCGACGACGACGAAGCCGCGCCGGAAAACCCGGCGCGGACCGGCGCATTCTATGGCCGGCGCAAGGGCAAGCCCTTGCGCAAAGGCCATGCGCATCTCGTCGAGACGCTGCTACCCTCACTCAGCCTTGATCTCGGCCAGCCAGCGCCCGCCGATCTGCGGGCGCTGTTTTCGGTGCCCGTCGACGACGTCTGGATGGAGAGCGGCTTCGGCGGCGGTGAGCATCTGCTGAACCTGGCCGAGGCGAACCCGGGCATCGGACTGATCGGCGCCGAGCCGTTCGTCAACGGCATGGCGAAGCTTCTCGCCATCATCGACGCCCGGCCGGACCTCGCCCGGCGCATCCGCCTGCACGCCGCTGATGCCGTGCCGCTGCTCGACTGGTTGCCGGAAGCCTCGCTCGGCCGCTTCTACCTGCTCTATCCCGATCCCTGGCCGAAGACGCGGCACTGGAAGCGCCGCTTCGTCGGCGAAGACAATCTCGCCCGGCTGGCGCGCGTGCTGCGTCCGGAAGCCGAGTTCCGCTTTGCCAGCGATTGGGCGCCCTACGTCGACTGGACGCTGCAGCGCGTTCCTGAGCACACGGGGTTCCGCTGGCTGGCTGAGACGTCACAGGACTGGAAGCAGCCCTGGGCCGGCTGGCCGGGCACGCGCTACGAGGCGAAGGCGTTGCGTGAGGGCAGGGTGCCGGCCTACTTGAGGTTCCGGCGGGCGTGACCGAAGTGTTCGATCGGATGAGGTGGTCCTTCATGGTGCGGTGCGAGCGAACGCGAGCTCGAACCACGAAGGATCGATGGGACTGTCGCCCTTCGTGCCGATCGAGGCTCGCCAAGGCTCGCTCCTCAGGATGAAGGGCTTTGACGACGAGCGAGCACGGCCGGGTTGGCGCCGGACAACAAGTACGCTCACTCCCGCGGCAACACGCCTGCCAGTACGATGGCGATGATGGCGTCGCGCGTCCTGTCGAAATAGGCGGGATCGTCGAGCGTCTTGCCGGTCAACAGGCTCGTCTGGGCGGAGAAATCAGCAAAATTCTGCGTCGTCGCCCAGATTGTCAGAATGAGCGTGGTCGGGTCGACCGGCGCGAGCCGGCCCTCGGCGATCCAGCCGGTCAAGGTAGCGACCTTGGCCTCGACGATCGGCGCCAGATCCCTGAGGATCGCCTCCTTCAGCCAGGGCGCCCCCTGTATGATTTCCATCGCAAACAGCCGCGACTGGTCGGGATAGGCGCGCGAGAATTCGAGCTTGGCCGAGATGTAGTCGGTCAACGCCTGGCTTGGCTCGGCTTGCGGGTCGATCTCGGCGAGCGCGTCGAGCCAGACACCGAGGGTGCGCTTCAGAACTGCGAGGTAGAGCTCTTCCTTGGTGCGAAAATAGTAGAGGAGGTTGGGCTTCGACATGCCGGCGGCTTCGGCGATCTGATCGGTGCGGGCGCCATGCAGGCCGAAGCGGGCAAAGGAGGTCAGCGCGGCATCGAGGATCTTCTCGACATTGGCTTCGCCCACTCGCGTTTTGGTGCGTGGCTCGCCCATTCGCCCGTTTGCCTCCGTCATCCGCCGCACCGTCGTCTGGCGCCCGTGGCCGAGGCCTCTGCGGCCGCCAGCGCTATTGTCGAGCGCATACTCTACGGGCTCGCCAATCAGATCGTAAAGCCGTTCTGACGTGCCAGGCCGGCAAGGCTCACCTGCGGGCGGGCGCCGTAATGCGTGATGATCTCACCCGCGGCGATGCCGCCCAGTTCGGCGCAATCGGCGAGCGGCTGGCCGCGCGACAGGCCGGCGAGGAAGCCGGCCGCGTAAAGATCGCCGGCGCCCGTCGTATCGACCAGCTGTTCGACCGGCGAGACGCCCACCTGCCAGGTCTCCTCGCGCGTGACGACGAGCGAGCCACGTGCTCCGAGGGTGACGGCCGCGAGCCGCGCATCCTGGCGCAGCGCCGCCACCGCGGTGTCGAAGTCAGCCGTCTCGTAAAGGGCCTTTGCTTCCGACTCGTTGGCGAACACGATGTCGACGGCGCCGGAGCGCAGGAGGTCGAGGAACTCTTCCCGATAGCGGTCGACGCAAAAACTGTCAGACAGCGTCATGGCCACCTGCCGGCCGGCGACATGCGCGGCATCGGCGGCGTGACGAAAGGCGATCTTGGCCTCCGGCGGATCCCAGAGGTAGCCTTCGAGGTAGATGATCGACGCGGCGGCGACCACGTCGCGGTCGATGTCGGCCGAGGTGAGGTGCTGGCAGGCGCCGAGGAACGTATTCATGGTGCGCTCGCCGTCGGGTGAGACGAGGATCATCGAGCGGGCGGTGGGTGCGCCGCCGACGAGCGGCGCTGTGGCGAAATGCACGCCGGCAGCGCCGATATCATGACGGAACACGTGGCCCAGGTGATCGTCGGCGACCTTGCCGATGAAAGCGGTCCTGGCGCCGAATGAGGCAGCGCCAGCGGCCGTGTTGCCGGCACAACCGCCGGAGATCTCGACGCCAGCGGCCATCAGACCGTAGAGGCGCTCGGCCTCATCGGTGTCGATGAGCCGCATCGACCCCTTGGTGAGGGCTTGAGCGACGAGGAAATCGTCCTCGATTGGAGCGATGACGTCGACAATGGCGTTGCCGATGGTGAGCACATCAAAGCGGGACGACGCGGACATGGCGGCCTTGGTTCGACTGTTGTTGGCGTTGGCGCGGGCGTAACGGATTTGGGCTGCAAGCGCAACCGCTGGCGCGCGCTGGAGACCGTCGCAGGCCGTTAGGCAGTCGATCGAACGGCGACGCGAGCTTGCGGATCAGGCCAGCGTGTGCGGCATACGACCCTCGCGGCGCGGGACGCGAGGCAGGGGAGCGCGCCTCACGCCATGGCGAGACTCGTCGGCATGTGATCGCGGCGCTGGCGGGCGAACCGCGGTCGCTCGGCACATTCGGGCCTCGGCGGCAGGCAGTCGAGCGAAGGCGTGGCTTACAGGATGGCGACGCCGACGTTGAGCCCGTGCTGCCAGACCTTGGCGACATTGATCTTCTCGCCGTCGACGACGAGGAGGAATTCGTCGGGGATCGGCGCTACGCCTTCGAGTTTCAGACCGAACCCCGTATCGTTTCGGCTGCGGACCAGGCAGTCGACGACCGAAGCCTTTTGGTTGAACACGATCTTCGCCGATTTGAGCAGCCGCCGGCGCGGCGAACGACGGCGTTCCATTTCGACGGTCACGGCCAGTCTCCCTTGCGCCACCTCGGCCTGTCCTGGCCGGGCCGGAGCGATGCGGCCGCTGACGACAGGGCCTGATGGGACGATTTGCCCTTTTCGACCGGAGCCAACCTTACGCCTGACTGGTTTTGATCGGGCAAACGCGGGAGGTCAAATGCGCGACGATCGGGCAACCTTCGGTTAACCAGATCGAACGGCGAGCTGTGGTTTCTGCGCCGACGCCGGACCGGCGATCTCGGCCCGCGTCGGTATGCGCGGGTCTCTCCGGCCGAAGGGATCCGACGGAGTGCGAAGCCTTGCACGGCACGACCGACAAAACCGCGCTGAAGGGCTTGCATGCGCCGGAATTTCTGAGTAGAGAGTACGCCTCTTCGCGCAGGGCCGGTCGCCCGGCCGTGAAGTTGGTGCGCGCCCGTAGCTCAGCTGGATAGAGCATCAGACTACGAATCTGAGGGTCGGGCGTTCGAATCGCTCCGGGCGCGCCAACACATCCCCAAGCCTTTGATCCATCTGGATTATCCAGAAATTTCAATGCGTTGAGAGCCTCGTCGTACAAACGGGTGGTACAAACCCGTTGCGCGACCGCTTCGAGGACGCTTTATGGCGCTCATGTCGCATCTGATCAAAGACCGCCACGGAACCTACTACACCCGCGCCAGCGGCTTCAACGTGTCCACGACGATCAACAGCATGGCGTTCTGCGCTCGCACCTTTTGCGTCCCCTCGAACGGCAACTGCAGCGCGTCAGCCAGCTTCTGTTCGCGCGTTAGGGCTGGCTGAGGGGCCTCATAGGCGGGCATGGAGTGGCCGTGGCGGCGGGCCATGAAGACCCTGATGACCTCGGCGCGGGTAGCCTGAGCGTTCGGTCCCCTCGCTCGGACGATGGTGCCGAACCCATACGCTTGCCATCAGGCCATCCGACTGAGCACCTCAGCGTCCTTCACAAGGCACCGCAAGGACACCTTGATGCCCCCGAAGTCGGTCGTGAAAGTCCACAGCTCGGAGGCGTCTTCGGTGGGCACCTGAGGGGCGGTGAAGGCGAATGGTCGCCGTTCATCCCAAGCGCTATGGGGCCTTTATTGGCCGCTCAGAATGGCTCGGGGACGACATCGACATCGACGACGATCCGGCCGGACCTGGGGTCGTTAACACGCCCAAGCCATTTTTCGACGAGTTCGAAATGATCTGCTCCAATCTTGTCGCCGCGGTAGCGGATCTTGTATCCTCTCGTATGGAGCTGTCCGTTCTTGGGCGGAACAGCTATGTCGTGGCCGAGGAAGCCAGACAGCACCCGCCGATCAAGCGCACACCAGGTGTGGTCGCCGCGGTCTTCAGGGAGTGGTCGCTCTGGGCGGGCAACCGAGGAGACAACAATTCTCAGATGCTGATGGATTGTAGCACCGTCGGATAGTAAACTGTCACCACTTAAATAGCAGAAGCTAGCGGCATTTGCTGAAGTATGCATTGCGACCAATGTCGCGATAAACAGTGCGGATTTCCGCATTTCTTTCTCCTTCGGCCGGCTGGCGCCGGGCTCGCATCATTCGCCCTTGGAAGGGGCGGTAGTAGTGAGGGCGCGCCTCAATCTCAAAGCATGACAATGTGACACTTTCTACTTCGGATAAAGTAGGTGAGTTTGCTAGCCGCTGCGCGAGTTGGCTTTGTCGGATACAATCTCCCCCGGCAGCGGCACCGCGGTCCGCGTATCAGCGAACGTGGTGTCCCGTGCGGCCTCGTTTAGGAGGTAGCCCCGGTGTCCTCGATCTTCACCGCGACGTCCGCCAACCAGTCGGGCATCTCGCGGGCCTTCGGCTTAGTGGAGGTCATGAGGATTTTGCGGACGGTCGTGCGGGTGAGCAAGTTGGCCCCAGGCCTTGGGAACGCCTTACCCAAATGATCGCTTAGGCGACCTTCATCACATCATCCAGGCGGCGTTCAGCTGACGGGACAGTCATCTTCACGAATTCGAGATCAGCGGCCTCCGCTTCGGCGACGCCGAGACACTGAACGAGGACGTCTACGTCGGCATGCCCCGGGCATTCGAGGTGG
>JARLIT010000237.1 GCA_031291575.1 Ancalomicrobiaceae bacterium | reverse complement strand
GCCCTTCCTCTCGGCGATGCCGAGCGCCTTGGCGATGCGCCACGCCGACCAATTGGAAACGCCGATGTAGCGCACCAGGCCCTCGGAGACGAGATCGTCGAGCGCCCTGAGCGTTTCCTCGATCGGCGTCACCGGGTCGACGCCGTGGATCTGGTAGAGGTCGATATGGTCGGTCTTCAGCCGGTCGAGGCTGAGCTTGACCGAATCGAGGATATGGCCGCGCGAGGCGCCGCGATCGTTGGGGTTCGGTCCGACCTCGCCGTAGAACTTGGTGGCGATGACCACGTCGGAGCGCTTGACGCCGAGGTCCTTCAGCGCCTGACCGGTGACGATCTCCGAGCCGCCGAAGGAATAGACGTCGGCGGTGTCGATGAAATTGACGCCGGCGCCAAGCGCCGTCTCGACGATGCCGTCGACTTCCTTCTGTTTTAGTTCGCCGATGGTCTTCCAGAAGCCGGCATCGTCGTTGCCGCCGAAGGTCATTGTGCCGAGGCAGATTTCGGAAACGTAGAGGCCGGTGCGGCCGAGTTGCTTATACTTCATGGCGTCACTCCCCAGCGGCGGCCAAGCCGCCGTGTCTTGAAGGCTGCGGCCGCGGCCGCCCGTCATCGTAGCTAGGTCAGTCGCGCGGCAGGCGATTTCAAGGTGGCGAGCGCGGGTGAATTCGCATGGCGCCATGCGCGAGAGACGATGCGGCCGTCATTGAGGTATCAGACTGGCGGATGCCCTCTTACGGCCTAGCGCCTTCTCCCCCGAGACACATCCGGCAGTAGTGCGGTGTCATTCCGGCGAAAGCCGGGATGACACCCTGCCTCAGAAAATCAGTGCCTTAGGCCGTCAGCGTGGGAGCACGCAGCGCCCCGCCTTACCCGGCGATCTTGGAGAAATCCGCCACTTTGTGACAGGCGGCGCGGATGTGGGTCAAAAGCCTGAGACGGTTGCGGCGGATATCCTCGTCGGCCGCATTGACCAGGATCTTGTCGAAGAAGACATCGACCGGAGCACGCAGGCGGCTCAGAGCGCCCATGGCGGCGGCGAAATCTTCCGTCTGAAGCGCCGCCTCAACCTCGGGCGTCGCCGCAACGATCGCCTGTTCCAGCGCGATTTCGGCCTCCTCGGTGAGGAGTGTTGCCTCGACCGCGCCCTCGTACGTCTCGCCCGACTTCTTCTCCTCCGCCTTCAGGATGTTGGCGGCGCGGACGTAGCCGGCGAGAAGGTTCTTGCCGTCCTCTGTCTCCAGGAACGCGGTGAGCGCCTCGACGCGAGCGACGATCAAGACGAGATCGGAAGCATCGCCCAAACTCAGCACCGCGTCGACCAGATCGTGCCGCACGCCCTGTTCGCGCAACTGCACTTTCAGGCGGTCGTGGAAGAAGGCGAGGAGATCAGCGGGAATACTGCCGACCGGAACGTCGAAGGGGTCGAGCGCGATGGCTGCCAGCAGCCCGAGATCGATCCTCAGCCCATTCTCCAGAATGATCCTGACCACGCCGAGCGCGGCGCGGCGAAGCGCGAACGGGTCCTTCGAGCCCGTCGGCTTCTCGTCGATCGCCCAGAAGCCGACGAGCGTGTCGAGCTTGTCGGCCAAGGCGACGGCGATGGCGACCGGGTCGGTCGGCACCCGGTCGGAAGGGCCTTGCGGCTTGTAGTGGTCTTCGATGGCGATCGCGACGGAGGGCTCCTCGCCCTGGATCTCGGCGTAGCGCCGGCCCATCAGCCCCTGCACCTCCGGGAATTCGCCGACCACCTCGGTGACGAGATCCGCCTTGGCGAGCGAGGCTGCGCGGGCTGCCAGCGCCGGATCGGCCCCGACCAGGGGTGCGATCTCTTCGGCCAGCCGCACGATGCGGTCGACGCGTGACCCTTGCGTGCCGAGCTTCTCGTGGAAGACGATGTTCAGGTCGCGGATCTTCTGCATGCGCTGGTCGAGCGGCTTCAGCTTCTCGCCCGTCTCGTCGACCTCGTCGCGGTAGTCCGGCAGGTCCTTCTGGTCGGTCTCCCAGAAGTACAGGGCATCCGACAGTCGCGCCCTGACCACGCGGCCGTTGCCGTGGCGGATGGCCTTGCCACGATCCGACGGAATGACGTTGGCGATGAGGATGAACTTGTTGGCGATCCTCTGGTCGACGTGGTGCGAGCGCAACACGAAGCACTTCTGGTTCGCCCTGATCGTGGCGCGGATCACCTCGCCCGGCACCTGCAGAAACCGCTCCTCGAATTCGCCGATCAGCACCACCGGCCATTCGACCAGACCGGCGACCTCCTCGAGCAGTCCCTCATCCTCGATCAGCTCGAGCCCGTGCGCAAACGCCAGCTGCTTGGCGTCGTGCAGAATGATGTCCTTGCGCCGATCGGTGTCGAGGACGACGTAGGCGGCCTTCAGCTTCGCCTGATAGTCGTCGAAGCGCTTCACGGTGATGAGCTCGGGTGCCAGGAAGCGGTGGCCGTAGGTGTGATTGCCGGAGTGGATGCCGTCGACGGTGAAGGGCACGATGTCGGGATCGTCGAACTCCGACCCGAAGGTACAGATGATCGAGTGCAAGGGCCGGACCCAGCGCAACGTGCCGGAGCCCCAGCGCTGCGACTTCGGCCAGGGGAACGAGCGGATGACGCTCGGCACGAGGTCTGCGAGGATCTCGATCGTCGCGCGTCCGCGCTTGTGGATGTGGGCGACGTAGATCTCGCCCTTCTTGCCGTCCGAGACGATTTTGGCTTCGGCGATGGACTTCAGCCCGGCGGCCTTCAGGAACCCCTGAATGGCCGCATCCGGCGAACCGACGCGCGGGCCCTTGCGTTCCTCGTGGGCATCGGGCGAGCGCACGGGAATGCCTGTCACCGTGAGGGCGAGGCGGCGCGGCGTGGCAAAGCCGCGCGCGCCCTCATAGGTGAGACCTTGTGCAACCAGTCCCTCCGTGATCAGGCGTTTCAGATCTTCCGCCGCCTTGCGCTGCATGCGCGCGGGGATTTCTTCGGAGTGGAGTTCGATCAACAGGTCGGGCATGGACGTCGTCTCGTTATGTCCGGTGGCGCGGCGCGCACTGCCGGTCCAATGGCGCGTGGATTAACAAGGCCTGTCCGGTTTGTCGACTGGAGAGGACGCGATGGCTTGCCGGCGAAATGCAAAATGCCGCCCGTTGGGAAAACGGGCGGCAGATTTTGGCGTTTGGCGGTGTCCTCAGGGCTGTGTCGGCTTCGGCGCATCGGGCTGGCTGGGCGCTGCCGGAGCGGTGTCCGTCGGCGTTGCGGGAGCCGGCGGAGTTGCCGGAGCGGCGGGAGCCGCGGGGGCATCCGTCGACGGCGAGGCGGGAAGCGAGTCCTGCGACTTCACCGGCTTCGGCGACGGCTGGCTCACCGGGGCCGGCACCTCGGCCTGTGCCGACGGCGTTCCCGGTGCGTCCTTCATGCCTTCCTTCAGCTTCTTCTCGATCTTGGCAAGATCGTCGGCCTCCGGCTTCAGGTCGCGCGCATGCGCCCACTGGAAAGTCGCCTCGAGCTTGCGGCCGACCCGCCAATAGCCATCGCCCAGATGGTCGTTGATGACCGGATCGTCGGGCTTCAGCAACACCGCGCGCTCCATTTCCCGCACCGCATCGTCGTAGCGCCCGAGCCGGTAGTAGGCCCAGCCGAGACTGTCGACGATGTAGCCGTCGTCGGGGCGGAGGTCGACCGCCTTCTGGACGTAGGAGAGCCCCTTGTCGAGGTTCATCCCCATATCGATCCAGGAGTAGCCGAGATAGTTCAGCACATGGGCTTCGTCTGGGTTGAGATCGATCGCCTTGAAGAAGTCGGCCTCGGCCTTCGGCCACTGCTTGACGCGCTCGAAGCAGATGGCCCGATAGTAGAAGAGCGCCCAATCGGTCTTGGCCGGCTTCGGCAAGGCGTTAATCGCCTGGGTGTAGACGTCGGCGGCCTGGGCGAATTCCTTGTTGTTGCGCAGCACGTCGCCGAGCGCCATGACGGCCTCGATGTCCTTCGGGTTGCGCTTGACGAGACCCGACAGCCGCTCCTTGGCGAGGTCGTATTTTTCCAGGACCGCGTAGTAGCGGCCGATCTGGATGTCGACCATCGGCCGGAGCTTGGAGGACGGCGGGATCTGCTCGAGAAGCTCGACCGCCTTGTCGTAATGCTTCAGCTGGCCCTGCACCGAGGCGAGATTGATCAGCGGCAGTTCGGCCTTGGCGTCGAGCCACAGCGCGAGCTGCAGATAGACGGCGGCGACTTCCTCGCCACCCTCGCGGCCGATGGCCGCGCCGATGCCGAACAGCAGTTCGGCCGCGCCCGCCTGCGCCGACTGGATGGAGAGCTGCGGCGTCCGGCCGGTTTCGATCTCAGACTTGAGATCGAGGATCAGCGGATGATCCGGCGTCGTCTTGTCGAAGGTGGCAAGCACGCCGAGCGCATCGTCCCGGTGTCCCGAGCGGGCGAGATCGCGGGCTTCGGCGTCGACGACGCGCAACCCGTTCGGATCACCCTTGTAGGCGGCGGCGAGGCGCTTGGCCGCATCGCCCTTACGCCCTGTCATCTCGGCGATCAGTCCGGAATGGTAGTTCTTGAACACCTCGTACCAGTCCGGCCCCTTCAGACGGTCGACCACCTTGAAGGCGGTGTCCGCATCCTCCTGGCCGGCATGCGACCAGGCGGTCAGGATGGTGGCGGTCAAATCGAGGATGGTCGCCGTCATGTTCGGGCTTTCGCGCGTCTGCATCTGCGCGAAGTTCGAGCGGGCCCGCTCGAAGTTGCCGCGCTTGAAGGCGTCGATGCCGAGAGCCAGCCGGGCAAGGTGGTTGGCCTTGTCGCGGGTGAGGATCTTGTCGGCGAGCGGCAGCGCATCCTTGATGCGGCCGTCGGCCAACAGCATCTGGAAGGCCTGCTGCACCAGGAGCGGGTTCTGCGGGTCAGCGGCGAGGGCATTGCGGTAGTAGGTGGCGGCGGCACCGATGTCGTGCTGCTTGCCGGCCAGTTGCGCGGCGAGGAAGTTGCCGGAGAACTGCGGAGACGAATCGGAATCGTAGGGCGCGCGGGCGGTGCGTGCGCCTGCCTCGGCCGAGAGGATGCAGCTGCCGAATCCGAGGGCTGCGACGGTGGCGATGCGAAAAAGGGCCGGCCTGCGCGCTTGGCCGCGTTTCGTCGAGAAGACTGTCATGAAGATGTGGCTCCGCCAGCGGGTGATCTGCCGATCTTGTTGCGCGAGAGGATGGCGTTTTTGGGTTGGAAGCTCAAGGCTCGTTTTGGCAAGTGCCACCCGTATCGGCCGGACGGCGTTTTCCGCGACCCCGGCAAGGCGAATATGCCATTGCTGACGGGTCTATTGTGCCCGCCCGTGCGGCGCCCGCCGGCTGCGATCTTGATCAATGCGACGCCACCCTTCTCGTGTATGTCGTCAGCCTATCGTATCGCACTATGGGTATGGGGTATCTAGCGGATCTGAATTATGCCAGCGATTGGTCGAAGAGGGATGGCGCAATGACTCGGCTGGTCTACGGTTTCGGCGACGGCACATCCGACGGCAACGCGCGGATGTCCGACCTCCTCGGCGACAAGGGGGCCGATCTTGCCGAAATGTGCCGCATCGGCCTGCCCGTTCCGCCCGGCTTCACCCTTTCGACCGAGGTTTGCAGCTATTTCTTCGCCCACGGCCATTCGTTTCCGCCGAGCCTCAAGGACGAGGTCGAGGCGGCGCTGGCCGCCGTCGGTCGTATCACCGGGCGCCAATTCGGCGATGCGACGGCGCCGCTTCTCGTCGCGGTGCGCTCCGGGTCTCGGACCCCGATGCCGGGCATGCTGGCTTCGGTGCTGAACGTCGGCCTCAACGACGCGGTCGTCGCCGCGATTGGCCGAACCGATGGCGACGCCTTCGCCTTCGACAGCTATCGCCGCTTCATCCAGGCCTATGCCGACGTCGTCATGGGCGTGGAGCGCGATGAGCTCGAGGAAATTCTCGACCTCTACAAGGACGACAACGGCCATCTGCTCGATACCGATCTCTCCGCAGCCGACTGGCGGGCGGTCGTCGACCTCTACAAGGCGCGTGTGTCGGAGGCGACCGGCCAGCCCTTTCCGCAGGATCCCCATGTCCAATTGTGGGGCGCGATTGCCGCCGTGATCCGTTCGTGGATGAACGCGCGCGCTGCCACCTACAGGAAGCTGCACGACATTCCGGAAAGCTGGGGCTCGGCGGTGACCGTTCAGGCCATGGTGTTCGGCAATCGCGGCGAGCATTCGGCGGCCGGCGTGGCCTTTACCCGCAACCCGTCGACGGGCGAGAAACTGCTCTACGGCGAATACCTGCCGGACGCGCTGGGCGAAGAAGTTGTCTCCGGCTTCCGCTCCCCGCACGATCTGACCGAGACGGCGCGCCAGCTCTCGCTCTCCGAGCATGCAGCGCTCGAGACGTCGATGCCCGGGCCCTTCGCCCGGTTTGCCGCCATCTGCGGCGAGCTCGAACGGCACTTTCGCGACATGCTCGACGTCGAGTTCGTCATCGAGCAGGGCGAATTGTGGATGCTGCAATGCCGACGGGCGCGGCGCAGCACCAAGGCGGCCCTCAGGATCGCCGTCGACATGGTGGCCGAAGGCCTGATCGATGCGCGCGAGGCGCTGACCCGTATCGATCCCTTGAGCCTCGAACAGCTCCTCCACCCCAGCGTCGACCCGGAGGCGCACCGTCACATCCTGGCGACCGGCCTGCCGGCCTCGCCAGGAGCAGCGACGGGCGAGATCGTGTTCTCCGCCGAAGACGCGGCGGCGGCGGCGCACGCCGGCCGGGCCGTGATCCTGGTCCGCTCCGATACCAGCCCGGAAGACATCCACGGCATGCATGCCGCCAAGGGTGTGCTGACCACCCGTGGCGGCATGACGAGCCATGCCGCCGTGGTCGCCCGCGGTATCGGCACGCCCTGTGTCTGCGGCGCCAGCGTACTGCGCGTCGACCGGGCGCAAGGCATTCTCACCGCCGGCGCGACGCGGCTGAAGAAGGGCGATGTCATCACCATCGACGGCTCGACCGGCCAGGTGCTGCTTGGCCGCGCCGCCATGCTCAGGCCGGAGTTGACCGGCGATTTCGCCACGCTGATGGGCTGGGCAGATTCCTGCCGTCGGCTCGGCGTCAGGGCCAACGCCGATACGCCGGCCGATGCTCGCGTGGCGCGCGGCTTCGGTGCCGAAGGCATAGGGCTGTGCCGTACCGAGCACATGTTCTTCGAGCATGGCCGTATCGTCGCCATGCGCGAAATGATCCTGGCCGACAGCGAGGACGGACGGCGGGCGGCGCTCGCCAAACTGCTGCCGATGCAGCGTGCCGACTTCGTTGACCTGTTCGAAATCATGCATGGGCTGCCGGTCACCATCCGGCTGCTGGATCCACCCCTGCACGAGTTCCTGCCGAAGTCGCCGGCCGACGTCATCGACGTTGCCGCCGCCATGGGCGTGCCGGCTGAACGGCTGATCGAGCGTGCCGAGCACCTGCGCGAGGAAAACCCGATGCTCGGGCATCGCGGCGTCCGGCTCGCGATCAGCCATCCCGAGATCTACGAGATGCAGGCCCGCGCCATCTTCGAGGCGGCCGCGGTCGTGGCCAAGTCTCAGGGCGTGGCCGTTGTGCCAGAGATCATGGTGCCACTCGTCGGCATGGTGGAGGAACTCGACCTCGTCAAGACGCTGATCGACCGCGTCGCCGCGGCGGTGGCGCGCGAGACCGGCGTCAGCGTCCGCTATTCCATCGGCACGATGATCGAACTGCCGCGCGCCGTGCTGCGCGCCGGCGACATCGCCAGGACGGCGGAATTCTTCTCGTTCGGCACCAACGACTTGACCCAGACCACCTACGGCCTGTCACGCGACGATGCCGCCGGCTTCCTCGAAGCCTATGCGGCGCGAGGCATCATGGCCAAGGATCCGTTTGCCACGCTCGACACCGAGGGCGTCGGCGAATTCATCCGCATCGCCACCGGCCGCGGCCGGGCCACCCGCCCGGACATCAAGCTCGGCATCTGCGGCGAACACGGCGGCGATCCCGCTTCGATCCGCTTCTGCGACGAGGTCGGGCTCGACTATGTCTCCTGTTCGCCGTTCCGGGTGCCGATCGCGCGGCTCGCGGCGGCGCAGGCGACGATCAAGGGAACGTGAGCCGGGTTGCGATGCCGAGCCGCAACGCCGTCTCGCCCGACACGATATAGAGCTGGTTCGGCGCGGCGCGGCTGACCAGTTGCGCGGCGGCGGGGATGCCGAACTCGTAGTAGGCATCGATCACCAGGCCCGAAGCGCGGCCCGAATAGTGGTGCGCGTCGAGCGACAGCGCATTGTTGCCGTCGTGGAAGCCGAGCCCGGTCCGGCGCTGGTTGCTGCCGTCAACGATACGGCCGGCGTTGATGTAGAAGCGCTCCGTTCCGCCGGCAAAGAGAATGGTGCAAGCGCTGGCGCAGAGGAAGCGCTCGGCGTCGACCACGGTCGCCATGTGCTCGGCCCGGATGATCCGCGCGATTTCCACCGCCTCGATGATGACGCCGCCGCCCGATGCCAGCGCCACAGCATGATAGCGGCCGGCGGGCGCTGCTTTGAGGAAGTCGCGGAAGCGGCTGGAATCGCCCGGCTTGATCGGTCCGGCAAGGAGGACGAGTGCGCCCTTGCCGCCGATCTCCAGGGCACAGGCCGGCGTCGTAGCGACCAACCCGGCCGCGAGCGCTGCGGCAGCCGTCAGGGCTCGCGGGTAAAACCGGCGGAGGCAGGCGAGAACCATGACTTGCGGCCCGGATGTTGCGGTCGCCTGCTTGTGCCGCGTTTCGCCCCCGCAAATCAAGGAGTGTGTGCGGACCGATGCGCCGGCAGTCTGCCGGAGGACCTCTGTCGCCGTTCGGACGATTTCCTCCGGCCGGAACAGGCTCTAGAGCGCGATGCTGTCACATGAGATCATGTGACAGCTGAATCAGCGCTCTAAACTACTCATAGAGCAGTGATTCAGCTTCCGGATGGATCGCCTCGGCGATTCCATCTGGAAGCATCCTGCTCTAGACTGGCTCCATCGATCCCGCAGCCATATCCCGGAGCGCCATGCCGCCGATTCCATCCCTCGAAACGATCCGCACCGGCGGCAAGGTCGTGCTGGCTCGGGCCCTGTCGCTGATCGAGACGGCAGCGGGGGACGCGGCGCTCGCCCGGCTCATTGACCGGGCCGCCGCCGAGCCGAAAGGCCTGGTTCTGGGGCTGACCGGTCCGCCCGGCGTCGGCAAGTCGACCCTGGTCGACGCGCTGATCCGCCGCGCCCGCGCCAGGGATCGGCGCGTCGGCGTGATCGCCGTCGATCCGTCGAGCCAGTTGACCGGCGGAGCGCTGTTGGGCGACCGTACCAGGCTGCGGACGGATCCCGCCGACGATCAGGTCTTCGTCCGCTCGTTTGCCGCGCGCGACCGGCTCGGCGGCCTCTCCGATGCGGCAATCGCTGCCTCTCTGCTGATGCGCGCGGTCAACGACCTGACCATCGTGGAATCGGTCGGCGTCGGCCAGTCGGAAGGCGATATCGCGCTCGTCGCCGACACGGTGCTTCTCCTCATCCAGCCGGGCTCGGGCGACAGTCTGCAGTTCATGAAGGCCGGCATCATGGAACTGCCCGACCTCGTCGCCGTCACCAAGGCGGACATGGGCGATGCCGCTCGTCGCGCCGCGGCTGACGTTGAAGGCGCGCTGACGCTCGCTGCGCGTGACGAGGCACCGCAAGCCGCTGTCGTCCTCGTTTCGGCTGCCTCGGGGGAGGGGGTCGATACGTTGTTCGATGCGATCGAAGCCCTCGGCGGCGAGATTGGTGGCGCTGTCGCGCGTCGCCGCCAGGCGCAACCTCACGGCCTCGTCGCCGATCGCATTCGCCGTCGTTTCGGCTCGGTGGGCCTGGAGGTTGCCGAAATCGAAGGCGCGCTCGCCCGCGCCGGCGGGCCGTTTGCCGCGATGAACTTCCTCGAGCGCGAGCTGAAGCGTCGGCTCTTAACGGTATTTCAAGGTTACCAAGACGACAATGCACCCGAGGCCTGATCCGGAACGGAAGGCCACCGGTTGAGGCAAGCGTCAGGTCCCGCGCGGCCTTCCGGGACAGGGCGGCTGTGCTCAGCGTGTGGACCGGCGTAACGCGTATGGCACGTCCCGGTCGCTTTCCTCCAAAGGTCCCGTTCGCCAAGCCTCTCATGGCTGCGGGCGTCTTCTCGGTTGCCGCATTTCTCGCCGTCACGCCGACGGACATGTCGCGCGCTCCCGCCGGCCAGCTGCGCTTCGACTTTGCCAGGGCGGATACCGGCTGGGTCAGCGAGTTCCAGACGCTCGCCTCGCTTGCGCGCGGCCAGGAACTGGCCAACGCCAGCGCAACGGTGCACGGCGGTGACATCGGCGACGTCGCCGAGACGACCGATCCGGTCGCCGTCGCCCCCGTCATCGCCTCGGCAGCCCCCGTCGCCGGCACAGCCAGCGCCCACCTCGACGGTCCGATCGACCGGACCATCACCGGCTCGGTGAAGCCGTCGCGGCGGCCGCTGTTGCCGCCGGTGCCGGGTCCAGATGCCTTCAAGGTGGGAAAAGGCGACCGCCTGCCTCCCATCCCATCGATTCAGCCAATGCCGTCGAAGCCGGAGGCGCAGCGGGACGATGCCGGCACGCCGTCGCCGCATGCGGATCTGTCGCTCGACCAGATGAGCCATCGTCGTCCCGGCCCGCGCACCTATTCGACCCGTGTCGACGATGTCGCGCAGGTCGCGCCGCCCGCTGTCGCGCCGACGCTCGCCTATTCCGGTCAGAGCCAGACCGAGCCGGTCGAGGAGCCGTTCCAGGCGCTGTTCGCCACGCCCGGAACGCCCGGCCCAGCCGCCGGCGCAATCGACGCCAAGACAAAGCCGGCGCCGACACGTGCCTGGGCCTATGCCGCCCTGCCCAAGTCGGTGAAGGACGATCGCCAGCAGGAATGCCTCGCCAATGCCATCTATTTCGGCGCCCGCGACGAGGGCACCCGAGCGCAGCAGGCGGTGGCGCAGGTGATGCTCAACCGGGTGCTCAGCCCAGACTATCCGAACAACATCTGCGGTGTCGTCTACCAGCGCGCCGACCGGAGCCATTGCCAGTTCGACTTCATGTGCGTGCACAAGCGCCGGGTCGTCCGCGACGAGGAGGCCTGGAGCAGGGCGATCGCCGTCGCCCGCGACGCCACGAACGGCCGCTTCTATCTCGACGAGATCGCCGATTCGACCCATTTCCGGCGCGGTTCGGACAAATCCGGCTGGGCCTCGGAGATGAAGCGCGTCGGACGCATCGGCAGTCTGACGTTCTATCGCGGGCTGAAAGGCTGAGGCCGCTCTATCAATGCCATTGGGCGCCGATTGAGCTGTCACATGTTTCCATGTGACAGCATCGCGCTCTACCCGACGTCGATGTCGAGGCCGATGTCGAGCACCGGCGCCGAATGGGTGATCCAGCCGGTCGAGATCAGGTCGACGCCAGCTTCGGCGATGGCTACGACGGTATCGGGCGTGACGCCGCCAGAGGCCTCGGTCAACGCCCGTCCGGCGACGATGGCGACGGCCTGTCTGAGCTGATCCGGCCCCATGTTGTCGAGGAGGACGACGTCCGGCCTCTCGGTCATCGCCTCGAGCAATTGATCGAGCGTGTCGACCTCCACCTCGATCTTGACCAGATGTCCGGCAAACGCCTTGGCGCGCCTGACGGCTTCCGCCACCGAGCCGCAGACGGCGATGTGGTTGTCCTTGATCAGCACCGCGTCGTCGAGGCCGAAACGGTGGTTGGAGCCGCCGCCGCAACGGACCGCGTATTTCTCGAAGGCGCGCAACCCCGGCGTCGTCTTCCGCGTGCAGACGATGTGCGCCTTGGTGTGGGAGATGGCATCGGCGAAGCGCGATGTCGCGGTCGCCACGCCGGACAGCCGGCCGAGGAAGTTCAGTGCCACGCGTTCGGCCGAAAGAATGCCGCGCGCCGGCCCCTCGGCCTTGGCGAGGATCTGGCCCGGGACGAGCCTCGTGCCGTCGGCGACGAGCCGTTCGAAGCGGATGGCCGGATCGATCAGCCGCATCGCCAGTTCGGCGAAGTCGAGCCCCGCCACCACGCCGACCTTGCGTGCGGCGAAGACAGCCGTGGCGGTCGCTGTTTCAGGGATCGTCGCCTGGCTGGTGATGTCGCCGGCCCTGCCGAGATCCTCAAGAAGCGCCGCCTTCACGGCGTCTTCGACCAGAAGGCGGGGAAGGGTCGGCAGATAGGCTTTCATGCGCATGCATCCATCTTGTCGGCGGCCGCAACGGCGGCGCTATTCGGCGGCCACGACGCTGTGGCCTTCGGCCTGATCGAGGCGGGTGAAACTGCGCCGGGCCTTCGACGGATCGGGCTCCGGATAGTCCGAACGGTAGTGGCCGCCGCGGCTTTCGGTGCGTTCGAGCGCCCCCGCCGCGATTCCCCTAGCGACGACCAGTCGATTGGCGACCTGCGTCGACGGCGACTCGGCGAGGAGCCGGTCGAAGGTGGCGATCGCCCGGGTGAGCCCGTCGTGGTCGCGGACGACGCCGACGTCGCGCTCCATCGTCTGGCGGATGATCCGGGTGACTGATGCGTCGTCCGCGGTCGGCACGCGCGAGGCGATGGGCCGCCGGGTGCCGATATCGACGAAGCCGGAGCCCCCGCTCGTATCGCCGGCGATGTCGTTGGCGACTTCAGTGGCGAAGACGACGGCTTCGAGCAGCGAATTGGAGGCGAGCCGGTTGGCCCCGTGCACGCCGGTCGAGGCCACTTCGCCGCAGGCCCACAGGCCAGGGACGGTGGTGCGGCCATGCGCGTCGGTGAAGACGCCGCCCATGTGGTAATGCGCGGCCGGCGCCATCGGAATCGGCTCGACGGCCGGATCGATGCCGGCTTCCTGGCAGAAGGCATAGACCGTCGGGAAGCGTTTCGAGAATGACGCGCCGATCGCCTGCCGGCAGTCCAGGAAGGCTTTTCGCCCGGCCGCCCGCTCGGCGTGGATGGCACGGGCGACGACGTCGCGTGGTGCCAGTTCGGCTTCGGCGGCGATCTTCGTCATGAAGCGCTCGCCCAAGGAATTGATCAGGATGGCGCCCTCGCCCCTCAGCGCTTCGGTGGCCAACGGGGCGGGATCGCGCCCGACGTCGATCGCGGTCGGGTGGAACTGCACGAATTCGAGATCGGCCAGCATCGCCCCGGCCTTGGCGGCGAGCGCGATGCCGTTGCCGGAGGACTCGGGCGGATTGGTCGTCACGGCATAGAGGTGGCCACTGCCGCCCGAGGCGAGGACGACGTTGCGTGCGGTGAAGCCGACCGCATCGCGGGCTTGACCGCCTTGCCCGCGCGCCATCACGCCGGTGACCCGCCCGTCAGTCAGGATCAGGTCTTCGGCCACGTAGCCTTCGATTACCTGGATCGACGGGGTCGCGCGTACCCGCTCGACCAGGGCCGCCATGATCGCCCTGCCGGCGGTATCGCCCTGCACGTGGACGATGCGCCGTTCCGAATGCGCCGCTTCCCGGCCGGTGAGCAGGTGACCGGCGGAATCGCGGTCGAACGGCACGCCATAACCGAGGAGATCCTCGATGCGGGCCTTCGCCGCATGCGTCATCAGCGACGCCATGGAAACGTCGACGATGCCGGCTCCGGCGGCAATCGTGTCGGCCAGGTGCTTTTCCGGCGTATCGCCGGTCGCGACTGCGGCCGCCATGCCGCCCTGCGCCCACACCGACGAGCCGCCCTCGCCGAACGCCACTGCGGTGAGGATGGTCACCGGCTGTGGCACCAGTTTCAGCGCACAGAAGATGCCGGCCAGCCCGCCGCCGATGATGAGCGTGCCGCGCGGGGCGCCACGACGGTGCTGGGAAACGCGAAGGGCGGCAGTCTCTGAACCATAGGCCATGGCAAGGCCCTCCTTCATGCGCCTGCGGCAGGATTTCCGCAGGCGGGCGTCGCACTCAGGCGGCACGCAGTCCGCACGTCAGCTTTTCAGATGGATCATCCGCTCGACGGCCCGGCGCGCCTTCAGGGCGACCGCCGGCTCGACCTCGACTTCGGTCGTCATGTGGACGAGGCTATCGAGGATCTTGGCAAGCGTGATCCGCTTCATATGCGGGCAGAGGTTGCAGGGGCGTACGAATTCAATCTGAGGCGCTTCCAGCGCCACGTTGTCGGCCATCGAGCACTCGGTGACCAGCACGACGCGCCCACCCGCCCGGCTGCGGACGTAGTCGATCATGCCGGCGGTCGAGCCGGTATAGTCGGCGGCGGCGATGACGTCCGGCGGACATTCCGGATGCGCCACGATCTGGATGCCGGGATCCTCCTCGCGGTAGCGCTCGAGTTCGGCCCCGGTGAAGCGCTCGTGCACCTCGCAGGCGCCTTTCCAGGCGATGATCTTGACCTTGGTCTTCGACGCGACGTAGCGAGCAAGGTACTGGTCGGGCAGCAGAATGACGCGCGGCGCGCCGAGTGATTCCACCACCGCGACCGCATTGGCCGAGGTGCAGCAGATGTCGGATTCGGCCTTCACCTCGGCCGAGGTGTTGACGTAGGTGACGATCGGCACGCCTGGAAACCGTTCGCGCAGCAGCCGCACGTCGGCGGCGGTGATCGAGGCAGCGAGCGAGCAGCCGGCGTCGACGTCCGGGATCAGCACGGTCTTGTCCGGGTTCAGCACTTTCGACGTCTCGGCCATGAACAGCACGCCGGCCTGGACGATGACCTTGGCGTCGGTCTTGGCCGCCTCGCGGGCAAGCGCCAGACTGTCGCCGACGATGTCGGCGACACAGTGGTAGATGTCCGGCGTCATGTAGTTGTGGGCGAGGATGACGGCGTTGCGCTTCGCCTTCAACTCGTTGATCGCCTTCACGTAGGGCGCATGGAACGGCCATTCGATCGGCGGGATGACGTGTTTGACGCGCTCGTAGAGATGAGCCGTCGCTTCTGCCACTTCCGGTGTATAGGTAAGATCCGGCAGGTCTTCGACCGGCGCGCGCGCGGGCTTGGCCGTACGGGCGCGGCTGCGCTTCGGCTTGACTGCCTGGGCGGGCTCGACTTCGGTTGCGTCCGGCTCTGCGAAAGTATCTGACATTCTGGTCTCCCGCCCACTTATGCTCAATCTGAGCATATATAGGGGCTAAAAAATCACCGGAAACCGGCGACCGAAGCGACTGCGACGAGATAGGTCACTCATATAACGCTTCGACGGCTTTTTGAACAGCCCTGACGAAAGTTCGATGTCCCGAAATTGCGCGAGAGCCATGCGCGAGCGCCTGAGGCGCCCAGAACATATCGGGCAACATACTGTGAATAAACGTCGTTTTACGAAAGCGCCGACTATCTCGGCTGAGCCAGCCGATGAGGCCGTCGCCGCCGAAACCGATGTGGAATTGCCTCAATTCGGGGCGCATGCGCCGGAGCCGGAGCCGGAGCCGGCAGCGGCTGACGGCACGCCGCTGACCTAGACGGCAGGGTGCCAGGCCCAATGACCGCGACGTGCCGTGCTTCAGACTGCCAGTCTATTTCATGTCCCTGTCGGTCAACGTCTTGAGGAAGGCGACGATGGCGTCGACTTCCGCCTCGTTGAGGCGCGGCTTCTGCCCGGGCTTGCGGTCGTACGGGACCTCTTCGGTATTGACGTTGGCGTGGTACTGAGCAGGCAGATCGTTGTACTTCTCGACCTTGCCGGCCTCGATGCGGGGGAACCACAGTTGCGGCTCGGTGTCGCGCGTCACATAGAAGGCGACCGCATCGCGCAAGGATGAGAACACGCCGTTGTGGAAGTACGGGCCGGTGATGGCGACGTTGCGCAACGACGGCACCTTGAAGGCTCCGCAGAGTGAATCGAGCGGGATGTCCTTCGGCAGTTTGGGCGCCAGCCCCGGCTGGGTGCACAGGCCGAGGTCGTAGGCCTTCGGATCGGCATTGGCCGGAATGGCGGCGTTGCGCGGCAATCCGAGAGCGTCATAGGTGAAGTCGGTGAACAGCCAGTCGGTCGGGTCCTTGGAGTCCGGCTGCACCTCGTGACAGGCGGCGCAGTTGCCCTTCTTCTTGTCGACGAACAGCGCCAACCCCTTCAGCTCCTGTTTGGTCAACGTCGCCGTGCCGCGCAGGTAGTCATCGAACTTGGAGGTGAAGGGGGAAAACCGCGGCGAGCTTTCGTACGAGGCGATCGCGTCCGACAGCTTCGCCATCGTCGTCTTGGGATCGGCAAAGGCGTCGGCGCCGTAGAGGTCGGCGACGAGGTCGGCGTAGAGACCTGTCTTGACCTTGGCAACCACGCTCGCGATCGAGGAATTGTTCATCTCGACCGGGTTCAGCATCGGCCCCGTCGCTTGATCGGCGAGCGTATTGGCCCGCCCGTCCCAGAACTGGCCGCCCTTGGCCGAGATCTTCTCCTTGCCGTCCTCGACCTCCTTGTAGAAGCCGAATGGCGGCGAATAGGCCTTGTACATCAGGCTCGGCACCTTGCGCGCGCCGAACCGGTCCGGATGC
>JARLIT010000236.1 GCA_031291575.1 Ancalomicrobiaceae bacterium | reverse complement strand
TCTGGACCGTTCGGTTCGCCAATTAGGCTCGAGATCTGCCGATTGAATTGATGCAGACGATGAAATTGATCGTACTTGCTCTTGACAGGCGCCCGAGCGACGGGTGATCCGGCCGCATTCCTCAACCCGCTGTGCATTCGTCCGACAGCGGCAACGCCGATCAGTGGTCAGGTGATCGCTGTATTCGTCCGGTGGCGGACGTACCCGTCTGAGGTCAGTTCAAACGGAGGGGCGCTGCGCGCCAAGCGCCAGCCTTAACGGCAATACGACCCGCAGCCGTCGACTGCGGGTCGTATTGGTTTGCCAGTGGAGCGATTACGCGGCGGCCGAGCCGCGCAGGCCAGCGGCCAACTCGCGATTGATAGTAACCAGGATCTTCAGCGCTTCGGCATCGATCTCGCTCGCTGCCAGCTGGGTGAGGCTGTGGCCGATGACGAAGACGCCAAGGTTGGTCACATTCCCTTTGATCTCATCCGGGAGTAGATTCTTCGGATCCCCAACAGCGGTCGAGAACAGCCGCCATACTTTCAAATTATAGTTGATTGCGTCGACGATCTGCTTCTGTGCGGTCACCTTGCCGTCGATATACGCCTGAATGCCGGTTGCGGCTTTCAGGAGCAATTGGGCTTCCAGGTCGCGAGGATCGGCAACAGCTTGAGCGGTACGGCTGTAAGCATTTGCGCCTGCATGCATGGGTCTCTATCACTCCCCGAAGTATCCCGACCCGAATGCCCCGACCCCGTCGGGTACACCCGAGACACGTAACGCCGACGCGGAATCCACCTCAGAGTGAGCTGGATTTCGCTGTCTTACTGGACTATTTCGACACCTTGCGCTTCATTTCTCTTCGTCCCAATTTGTAGATCCAAATGGTTAATCGGGTTTTAATCTGCAGGCTAAAACTCCAGGGTTCCTCACAAAAACCCGCCTCTACGGCATTTCATGTAGAAAACGACAGAAATGATTCGAAAATTCAGCATGCCAATTGATGTATCAAAATTGTCCGACCATTCCGTTCTTCAATTCCGATAGTGATCTGCATAGGATACCGAGGTCTCGAGGCCATCCCGAAACACGCGGCCGTCCACCAATTGCCTAGATTTCACAAGGTCAGTCGAAGTCCGGAACCGGCTCATCCTCCCGCGCGACCACGACTGGTCGCCACCTGTTCGACTGACGCCCAACTGACGGCCGAGTGGCGATCGTCGCCACACAGGCGCCGACCGGTTCGATGCGATGAAGTCAGACATGCGGTATCTGCGACGGAACCCGTCCTCAGCGGCCGGGTCTTGTCGTTCGGATGTGCCCATCGGTGCCGAACGGGCGGTGCAACGTGTCATTGTCGGCCATGGCGAAGCGTCAATCATCGCCAGCGCCTCCCCCAACGTACGTCCGATCCGGCCGAGCACAGGACTCGACCGTCCGGGTCCCGCAGGGCACCAGCAACTCTCTGTTTCGACAGTCGTATCGGCTTCGACACCGGCCTGATGCTCGTTGCCGCACCGAGCGAACGCCGCGGCTGCCGCATCAAAGGAGCTGAAGCCCGTGGATCCGAGGCATTTCCTGTCGGCCGCCCGAGCCGGGCCGATCGAACGGACACCCGTAACGCACGATGTGGTCACATGGAACCAAGCGACCGCGGAATCAGCACTCTAGACCTTCGATCGAGCAGTCATTCCGTTCTCAGATCGATCGCTTTGGCGATTTTGGCTGAAATCACTCTGCCCTACGCGACGAGAGTGCCGCTCCGCGGTTGGCGCGACATCTCCTCGCGCCGCTTCATCTCAGCGATGTAGTTGCGCAGCTTCAGGAGCTGTTCGTCCGGAACTTGCAGGATGACCTGTTCTGACCGACTATCGATCTCCTGGAACACGATCGTATTGCTCGAGGCATCGCGCTCGAAACGCGCCTTAAGCGGCGGTGCTTCGCTCGTCGTATCACCTGCCGCAGACTGGCCAGTCTTGGCCTCTTCCGTCGCCGAGCCGTTCGATGCGGAGCTTCCCGCCGCACCAACACTCTGGGAAGACTGGGGCAGAATCGTATCAACCGCATCCGCCACCGGCGCTGCGACATAGGTCGGCTGCACTGGGCTCACCGTGAAGCTGCGATATAACGCACTGACATCCATCGGCGTACTCCATCGCATCCTGTCCGAAGCAAATCACGACCCTCGGCCGGGTACACACCTCTCCAATGCCACCATGCATGACAGGCTTTAAGGAAGGGGAAACAAACATGGTAAATCCCCGTAATACGGCGCCCGCAAAAACCGCGATTTGGCTTATCCCATTTGCAGATACGCGTTCGGGGCCCCTGTTTGCCGGCCCGCGCCCACTCCGAACACCGGTGGAAATGGTTAAGATTGAATTGATATTAACCAATTGTTAGCTCTCTCGTGCCGAAATGACACGTGGCCGCATCGCTCCCGAACCCACGAGACCCTGCATGAACGCCCTCGCCAGTCTCAACGCTCCGACGGATCCGACGCTTTCGATGAGCCTGTCGCGGCAGCGCACGCCAGCGAGCTATCAGACGATTGCCCGCACCGCGGGCCCGGCGACGGTCGCCGCGTTTTCCTCCGGTTATGCCGAATTCGACCGCATCCTCGATCGCCTGCACACCGCTTTCGGCCAGTTGTCCCAGGTCGATGACACCGGCGATGATGTCGCCGACGCCGTCGACGACCTGTCTACCTCGCTGCAGTCGCTGACTGGGCGCAGCGGCACCCAAAGCCAGTCCGACCCGGCCGACCTTGCTGCCGAAATGCAGCGATCGCTGGCCACCCGCGGCCAGCCGCTGTCCGACCAGACCGCGCAGTCTCTGCTCCGCTCCCTGTAATCCCACCGCCGGGCAGCGAACCACTACCGGCTCGGATCGCGCCTCGCTCGCATTGTTGGAACCGCCATGCGTCATTCCGCCGCTTCGGCCTATAGCCTCACCCAGCAACGAACGACCGACCCGCGCCAACTCGAGGCCGGGCTGTTGCTCGCCGCCGCCGCACGGTTGCAGCATCTGCGCGACCTACCATCGATCCAGCGGTCCGATCTGGCCGAAGCGGTGTCCTTCAATGCCAAGATCTGGGCGATCTTCCAGGCAAGTGCCCTGCGCCAGCGCCGCTCAGCCGCTGACGCCTTGTGCGACTGCATCGCCGAACTGGCACTTGCCGTCTTCGCCGCCTCGGCAAGGCTGGTGGCGAGGCGGGCCGCGGCAACCGATCCCGGCCACGAACTCGGCGCACTCATTGAGATCAACCGCGTCGTCGCCATCGGCCTGCGCGCGCCGTGATGTCGCCGTAAGCCGACACCACGTCAGGCATTCAGGCCATCCTGGCCCTCAGCCCGTCACCATCAGCCCGTCACAGATATGAGGCGAGCGACAGTTTCAACAGGATGCTTGAGGCTTGATAGCTTGCCTGCATCTGCGTCTGCAGGTTGGCGAGCTGCGTGATCACCGTCGTCTGGTCGGTCTGCTCGAAACTGTCAACCATGGTCTGGTAGGTGCTGATCTCCGTCGTATGCCGCGTCTTCGCCGATGTGGCGGTGGCATAAGAGCTGGCGAAATCCGACTGGATGGTGGTGATCTTTTTCGATGTCGGCGGCGAATCGAGGTTCACCTGGATCCGATTGGTGAGATCCGTGTAGGCGGCCTTGGTAGTCGCCGTGCCATTCGAGGCATCGAAGGCCGTGGCGACGGCAAGTTGCTGCACCTGCCAGGCGAAGGCCGGTTCGTTGGCGCGAGCGCCGTAATTCACCTGCAGCGAGGAATCGACGACCGCCGTGGCGTCCTTGCGCGGGTTGGTGTTGGTCTGGTCTCCCGTATACCACATTACCGTATCTGCTGCGGTGCCACCGGTCAGCGAGGTCGCGGTTGCAAACGATGCCGTGCCCGAGGACATGTCAGGCGCGACCCGCTGCGGCGCCGCTCCCTGGAATGTATTGAAGAAGTCGGCGCCCGACTGAACGGCGGAAGCAGCGCGCAGATCGGTCGTGCTGACCGTCTGGATCGAGCCCGTCAGCACGGATTGCAGATTGGCGGCCGTCGTCGTCGCATCGGCACCGATAGCGAACGTGCCCTTGGTCGCATCGTTGGCCGTGCCGGCGGTAAGCTTGATGGTGTTGCTCGTGCCATCCGGCATGGCAAAGGCGAAGCTCACGGTGTCGCCGGATTTCGGCAGCCCCGTGGAAAAATCGACCGATTCCGATTTGGGCGAGCCCGTCGGCTGCGTCACCGTCGCTCCCGTCAACGCCGAGGTGATTCCGGAGAGCTTCATGCCGAACGGGCTCGTCGCGCTGTCTTCGGCGAGTGAAACGCCGGTCGACGTGGCCGGAGACGGCGGAGAGGCCGCTGCCACCAGCCGGCACATGTTGTTGGTGCCCTGGTCTGCCTGCAACCGCTCGCTCATCACCTGCTTCAGCCCGGCCTGCGAGCCGACGCCGTTGATGATCGAGTCCATATCCGCGACCGGCGAGGCATTGGTGCTCTTGCCGCCGAAGATGTAGGGCCCACCGGCATTCGACCCGAAGATCGACAGGATTTCCTGCAGACCGTTGCTGGCGGACTGCTGCTGATCGGTCAAACCGGTCGATTCCAGATTGTAGCTTTGCGTGTTGAATGTCTGCTGCATCTGCGAACCGATGTCGACGATGCGCTGCACCGAGGTGTTCAGGAGGCTGATGCGGGTGCTGGCCAGGTTGATCGAGTCCTGGTAGCCGCCGGCCTGGTCGAGCTGGGTCTGAAAGCTGAGCGCCTGCGACCGGCCGGGGCCAACGCCGCCGAAGGTCTGCGACTTCAATCCCGTGGCGAGCTGCTGCTCGAGATCGTTGAGCTGGTCGCGCTGCGAGCTGAGAGCCGTGACGAGGGAGCTCTGGTACCCATACATGCCCGTGACGTTCATCGTTTACTGCTCCCGTCAGGTCGGAATCTGTTCGAGCGCCTGCAGCATCGACTGGGCGATGGTCATCACACGGGCGTTGGCGGCATAGGCGGATTGGATCTGTACCAGCTGGGCAAGCTGGGTATCGATGCTCACCGAAGAGGTGGTGGTATAGCGCGACGTCAGGTTGTTCTGGATGACCGACTGGCTCGACTTGGCCGTCGTGGCATCCGAGTCTACCTGCCCCCAATACGAGGTCACCTGATTGGCGAAGTCGGTGACCGACGTCTTGAACGAATTGTTGCCAGTGACGATGCCGGTCTCCGGCCCGTAGGTGAACTGCGCATTGTTGAACTTGTTGAGCAGCGCCTGCGGTCGCGTGGAATCGCCGTCGAGGGTCGAGGACGTCGATTTGACGAGGAGCGACGGATCGTCGAGCACGGCCTGATTGACCGTGATGACTGTCGACAGTCCGAGTTTCTGCGAACCGCTGGCCGAATAGGTGCCTGTGTAGACCGAACCACCCTGTCCGACCGTGAACAGCGGCAGAGTGCCGGTGCCGCTCTGCGTCGTCGTCGTGGTGATCTGCGCCGATAAGGACTTGATCGTGACCGCCCCGGCTCCGGTCACATTGGTAATCTGCAGATTGTTGCCCGACGGGTTGGTGACGGTGAACTTCGCCCCAAGCGCCGTCTGCAGGGCGCTGGCGGCACCGGAAATCCCAGTCGAATTGTCGAAGCCGATGACGGTCGTCTTCGGATCGCTCGAGGCGCTCTGCGGTACCGGCAGGTCGGAGGCGCTCGCCACCGGCACCAGCATGACGTTTTTCGTCGCACCAGAAGCATCGACATAGGAGAGGCTGATGCGGTTGCCGGTCTGCAGCCCAGTGAGATCGACAGAAAAGCCAGTGTCGCCGCTGGCGTCCGTCACCGCGGTTCCCGTGGCGGTCGTGTCGGAGAGCGAACTCGACAGCGAGGCGGCCAGATCGTCGAGCTGGTTCTGCGCCTTCGGCAGCACGGTATCGCGCATGTTGATGAGCGCGGCGAGCGAGCCGGAGCGGATGAGCCCCGACGCGATGACGTCGGTCGTGTTGGTCCCGGTGCCGGCGGTGATAGTGCCGACCGTGGAGGCCGTTGAATCGGACGACCATTGCGACTGAGCGGACAGAACACCGGACTGGCTGAAGCTCAGCTGGTTGGCTCTGCGGTCGACCAGCGACAGGCCGGACGGCGTGAACACGCTGACGCTGCCGTCGGTCGCCTCGCGCGTGTTGATGTCGACGTAGCCCGCCAACTGGCGCACGTCCTCGTCGCGCTGATCCTCAAGGTTGGTGACATCCTGCCCGGCCGCCTTGCCGGAAATGATCTTCCCGTTCAGGTCGGAGATGCCCGACGTCAGCGAATTGACTTGGCTGACCGCGTCGGCAATCGCCCCGTCGGCCTGGGTCCTGAGCTGCTGCACGTTTTCGCTGGTCTGGTTGAGCTGCTGGGCCAGCGCCTGGGCGCTCGAAACGACGGAGAGCCGCACCGAATTGTCGCTCGGAGAGGTCACCAGATTGCTGAGCGCCGAACTGAAGTTCGTCAGCGACGTTTCCAGCGTGTTGGTCCCGCCGGGCGTTCCGAACATCTGGTCGATGTTGGTGGCATAGTCCGACATCGTCGAGACGTAGGAGTTCTTCGACGTCGACGTGATCAGCTGCTTCTGCAACTCGTCGTCGACGTAGCGCTGCACCGTCGTGGAAATACCGATCAACCCGGTCGCCGTCACCTGGTTGTTGGCGACGAGCCTCTTCGAGGTATAGCCCGGCTGGCTCGCGGACCCGATGTTCTGGGCCACGAGCGCAGATTCCTGCTGGTTGAGTTGCAGGCCGGCGACAGCGATGGAAATGGCCGAGGAAATACCCATGGTGCACTCATCCTGCGTGCCGACCGCCGGTCAGCCCGGCAGTCGATTCAAGCGGGTCAACGAATGATGTTCATCACGTCCTGCATCATCGAGTTTGCGGTCGTGATGATCTTGGAGTTGGCGGAATAGGCTTGCTGGGTGACGATCATTTTGGAAAATTCATCCGCGATGTCGGTATTCGATCCTTCGAGCGATCCGCCGGTGATCGAGGTCGTCGCCATCTGCACCGCCGCACCGGACAGGTCGGTCGGCGTATAGGCGCCACCGTTCAACTTCTTCAGTTCCGTTTCGCCGTTGAACTTGTAGAGCGGCACTTCGGCGATCGGCACCTGCACGCCGTTCGAATAGGTGGCGGTGATCCGGCCCTGTTCGTCGACGCCGACGCTCGTCAGCGAACCCGAGGTGTAGCCGTCCTGGGTGAGCGTCGAAACGTTCACCGAGCCGGAGGACGAATCGTACTGGGTGAGCCCGCTCGCACCGAACTTGACATCGATCGAGCCGAGGCTGGTGCCGTCGACCGTCAGGTTGGGGATGTTCAGTTTGCCGGTCGTGGGCGACGTCATCACACCGGACGAGTTGAAGACGACCGACGATCCGACGTTGGTCCACTCCGTGGCGGTGCCGGTCGCGGTCGTGCTCGACTGATAGAACAGGTTCCAGGTCGAGGTCGTCGGGTTGGTGGAGCTGGCGACCTTCGCCCAGCGCATCTGCACGTCGACCGGAGTGCCGCCAGAGGTGTAGCAGGTCAAGGACGAGCCGGAGAGCGACTGCGCCAGGAAGGTCGCGTTGTCCTTCGCCTCGACGACGTTGGTGCCGGCCAGGAGCCCGGCCGTGCCGGTTGCCGTCGTCCCGGTCGTGCCGAAGCCGAGGTTACTGGCTATTGCCGCCGAAATACCGGAAATCGAGACGGTCGGCGTGGCGGTCGATGGCAGGGCGACAGTGGATGTCAGCACCAGATCACCCGACGATACCGTCGCGTTGAGGCCGACAGCTGCCGGAGTGCCCGACGCCGTGGCGGTGTTGATCGCCGAGGCAACGTCGGCCGCGGTCCACGTCGTCGAGCCGCTGACGGGACCAACGGCATTGGCGGCGATATTGACGGTCGCGCTGTTGGTGCCATCACCAATGACAAACGAATAGGGACCGGCCGTCGAATCGATACTGCTGTAACTGGTGCCTGTAGCGCTCGCCTGCACCGGGTTCACTTGTCCTTGGTTGGTCGGATCAGCCGTATAATCCGCCCGAGCAAGCATGCCGACCGACGGGGTCGCCGGCAGGTTCGCCTCATAGGTGATGGCGGTGGACGCCGTGGCCTTCAGGTAGCCAGTCGAAATCTGCAGCATCGAGGCCGTACTGCCGACCGGATTGCCGGTGCTCGGATCGATCGGGATGGCCTTCAGATAGTAGCCGCCGCCGTTCACCAGGTAGCCCTGCTTGTCCATGGTGAAGTCGCCGGACCGCGTGTAGACGTCGACGCCGGAAAAGGTTTCCAACCCGTCGGTCTCGCCCGTCTTGGCCTGCACCTGGAAGAAGCCGTCGCCATTGATCGCCATGTTGGTCGGCACGCTGGTAGCGCTCACCGGCCCCTGCTTGGTGATCATCTGCTGCGAGAAGGCGGATACCGAGCCGGACGTCTGCTGGGAGGCGAACGAACCCGCGCTGGTCACCATGTCCATGAACGTGGTGTCCGTCCGCTTGAAGGCGGTCGTCTGCGAATTGGCGATATTGCCCGAGATGTTCTCAAGCGCATAGGACTGCGCCTGCAAACCGGCAACCGCCGTGGTCATCGCCCCGAAAAGTCCCATCGCTTACTCCCGTCGATACCCATGGTCCGCCGGTCGGTCCGGCGACGATGGTAGGAGAGAGAGCAGGAGCCGTGCCAACATTCCGAAACAGATTTTCTTGATATTTCCGTCTGTTACCTTTCATTTACCATTGCTGCTACCGGCAAAATCGGATCTGCCCGGCAACAATTGCCGGGCAGGACGCGCTTGAAGCCGCCCGGCAGCCCGCCTAATCTCCGCCGCGCTCGACGAAGGAGACTTGGAAACCCATGCGTTTCACCGGGACCGCCGACTACATCGCCACCGAGGATCTGCGCATCGCCGTCAATGCCGCGGTGGTCCTGGAACGACCGCTCCTCGTCAAAGGCGAGCCGGGCACCGGCAAGACCGTGCTGGCGCACGAAGTGGCCAGGGGCCTGGGGCTGCCGCTGATCGAGTGGCACATCAAGTCGACCACCAAGGCGCAGCAGGGGCTCTATGACTACGATGCCGTCGCACGGCTGCGTGACGGGCAGTTGGGCGATGCGCGCGTCGGCGATATCGCCAACTACATCCGCCGCGGCAAGCTGTGGGAGGCCTTCACCGCGCCGGTTCGGCCGGTCCTTCTCATCGACGAGATCGACAAGGCCGACATCGACTTCCCCAACGACCTGCTGTTGGAACTCGATCGCATGGAGTTCCACGTCTACGAGACGGGCGCCACCATCCGTGCCGAGCGACGCCCGGTCGTCATCGTCACCTCCAACAACGAGAAGGAATTGCCCGACGCCTTCCTGAGGCGCTGTTTCTTCCACTACATCCGCTTCCCCGACGCCGACACCATGCGAGCGATCGTCGAGGTGCACTTCCCCGGCCTCAAGTCGCAGCTGCTCGACGAGGCGCTCAGGATCTTCTTCGACATGCGCGAGGTGCCGGGGTTGAAGAAGAAGCCCTCGACCTCGGAACTCATCGACTGGATCAAGCTTCTCCTCAGCGAGGACGTCGACCCGGAAGTGCTGAAGGAGCGCGACCCCAAGAAGCTCATTCCGCCGCTCTACGGCGCGCTGTTGAAGAACGAGCAAGACGTCCATCTGTTTGAGCGGCTGGCGTTCGCGACGCGGCGGTGAGCCAACGGCGAACGGCTATTTCATCCTCACCCAGGTCTGGCTGCGGCCGAAGGCGGAAATCCCGACATAGCCGCGCACGGTCAGGTGATTGCCGTCCGCGGCGAGCGTCATGGTGGCGTCGTAGACGCTGCCGGTCTCCGGATCGAGGATGGTGCCGCCGGAGTAGTTGAGCCCGTCGCGCGTCATCCCCTCGATGATCTGCAATCCCTTGATCGGCTGCCTGTGCTTGGCCCCCTGGCACTTCTCGCACAGCGGATTGAGCTGCTCGCCCGGCCGCGAGATGATGGACGCGACATGGCCGACGAAGACGCCGCCGGATTCGAGCAGCGTGACCGTGGAGCGGACCTTGCCGGTCTTGTCGTCGACCGTCTCCCACACGCCCGCCGCCGTCGTCTCTGCGTAGGCGCTGAACCCTCCGGCCAACAGAAACGTCACCGCCGCCGCCATCCGCAGTCCCTGTCGCATCCCAGTCTCCCGCATCGATCAGAAATGATTGCGCCCCCGGTCCCCGTTGGTAGCGCGTCGGCGCCACCAGCCAAGGCTTCGAGCTCAACCGAAGTCAAGACTGCGACCTTGGCGGGACGATGACCGCCGGCCGCTTTCCGACTGGCGCGGCGCGGCCTGATCGTGTAAGTCGCGGGGCCGCTGGTAGGGCGCCGAACCGGCTGCGCCGATTGGGGACGTTGCAAGGAAATGCCGCGACTGCTGCTGCTCCGACACGCCAAATCGTCCTGGGAGGACCCGGACGTCGACGACTACGATCGTCCGCTCAATACCCGCGGCCGCCGTTCGGCCCCGCTGATGGGCAGGCACTGCGCCCAGCACAGCCTCGTACCGCAACTGATCCTGTGCTCCGCCGCCCGGCGCACGCGCGAGACGCTGGCCGGCCTCCTGCCCTATTTCAACGATGATCTCGATGTCCGTCTCTGCCGCGACCTCTATATGAGTTCGCCGGAGACCGCCTTCGAACGGCTGAAGGCGGCCAGCGACGCGGCACGTTCGGTCATGCTGATCGGCCACAATCCGTCGCTGCAGCAGCTGGCGATCAAGCTGATCGGCAGCGGCAATCCGGTGTTCCGGGAGGAAATCGCGGACAAGTTCCCGACCGCCGCGCTCGCCGTCGTCGACTTCGACGCCAGGCGCTGGGCCGAGGTTGTCCCCGGCTCCGGCCGCATCGTCGCCTTCTTCCGGCCGCGTGAACTCTTCATGGTCGACGGCGATCCGGGTGAAGTCGACGAATGAATCGGCTTTCGTCCGGTCTCTGAAATCCCCATATTGGCTGTCGTGCCGGCCTCTCGCGGCGCGGGCGTTCGGGACGACGACATGGGTTGGGCGGATCAATGGGCAGACCTCGGCGGTGGAACTCGCCGCCTCGTCCGGTCTGCCGTCAGCTACGCCGAGGACCTCGCCACGCCGACGCTGCGCCTCGGCGTCACCGGCCTGTCGCGCTCCGGCAAGACCGTGTTCATCACCGCCCTCGTGCATGCGCTGACCCGTGGCGGGCGGCTGCCGCTGTTCGACGCGCTTGCCGGCAGCCGCATTGCCGGTGCCGTGCTGCAGCCTCAACCCGACGACGGTGTGCCGCGCTTCGACTACGAAGCCCACGTCGGCTCGCTCGTCGACGAACGCCTGTGGCCGCAGTCGACCCGGCGCATTGCCGAACTGCGTGTGAGCATCGATTTCGCCTCGTCGAGTGCCTTCGCCCGCGCCTTCGGCTCCGGCCGGCTCAACCTCGACATCGTCGACTATCCCGGCGAGTGGCTCGTCGATCTGCCATTGATCGACAAGGATTACGCCACATGGTCGCGCGAGACGCTCCTCCGCGCGCGCCGCTCGGCCCGTGAGAGCATCGCCGCCGGCTTCCTCGCCGGGCTCGCCGCAGTCGACGCCGAAGGTCCTGAAGACGAGGCAACGGCGCGCGAACTCGCCGAACGGTTCACCGGCTACCTGCGTGCCGCCCGAGATGACGCACACGCACTCTCGGCACTGCCGCCCGGTCGGTTCCTGATGCCCGGCGACCTCGAGGGTTCACCCGCGTTGACCTTCGCTCCACTCGATGAACCGGCTTTCCCCTCGATCGCCCCGGCCGCCCCGCGTTCGCTCCGCCAGATGATGCGCCGCCGCTACGAGGCCTATAAGGACGTCGTCGTCAGACCGTTCTTCCGCGACCACTTCGCCCGCCTCGATCGGCAGATCGTGCTTGTCGACATGCTGGCCGCACTGAACGCCGGCCCAGCCGCGCTCGCCGATCTGGAGGAGGCGCTCGCCAGCATTCTCGCCTGCTTCCGCCCGGGACGCGCCTCCTGGCTGAACACGCTGTTCGGCCGCCGCATCGACCGCATCCTGTTCGCCGCCACCAAGGCCGACCACCTGCACTCCTCCAGCCATGACCGGCTGGAGGCGATCCTGAAGCGGCTTGTTCGCAGTGCTCTCAAGCGTGCCGAGATCGAGGGCGCCGGCGTCGACGTCGTGGCGCTGGCCGCTGTCCGAGCGACGCGGGAAGCCATGGTCCAGCATGGCGGCGAGACGCTGCCGGCGATCCTCGGGGTGCCGGCGGCCGGCGAAGGGCTGGGCGGCGACCGTTTCGACGGCGAGAGCGAAATCGCGTTGTTTCCCGGAGACTTGCCAGACGATCCGGAATCGCTGTTTGCAGCACCTCATGTTGAATCGTCACTTCAACTGCAAGGCCCCGCCGCAACCTCTGAACCGGACTCTCAAGCTGAAGAGGGCGAAGCGGAACTTCAGGCAGGCTTCGCCAACCCGTTGAACTTCGTCAGGTTCCGCCCGCCGAAGCTGGAACCGGCCGTCGGTCCCTGGGCGCGGCCCGGCGACGGCCTTGTCCTCCCCCATATCCGCCTCGACCGGGCGCTCGAGTTCCTGATCGGAGACCGGCTGACATGAAACCGGCAAAGCCGCGCGCCCCCGCCGCCTTTCACCTCGGCTCGGATGATGTCCTCGTCGCCCACGGCCGCGAGGGGGGCCTGCCGGCGGTCCAGAACGGCCGCACCACCATCGTCGTCGAACAGGAGGCCGAGCCCCAGACAGAGCCCCCCGCCCGGCCGCTGCGCCGGCGCAGGAGCTTGTGGAAGCCGCTGCTCGCCATCTCCCTCGTCGGCCTCATCGGCCTCGAGATCGGCCTCGCCGTCGACCAGCTGATCGAGGACCTGTCGGCCCGCGCCTCCTGGCTCGGCTGGCTCGGCGGAGCCGTGGCCGCCATTGGGGCTGGAGCGCTCGCTGCCCTCATCGTCGAAGAACTGCGGGCGATGGGCCGCATGCGCCGCATCGACCGGCTGCGCGACGAAGCCGACCGGGCCGCAGCCAATGATGACGCCGCGTCGGCCCGCCGAATTGTTGCCGGGCTTGACCAGCTCTACGCCGACCGACCGGAGACGGCGCGCGCCCGTGCGCTGTTGCGCCAAGCTGCCGGAGACATTGTCGACGGCCGCGATCTGCTGGTCCTCGCCGAGCGGGACCTCATCGGCCCGATCGAGGCCGAGGCCAAAGCCGCCGTGTTCGATAGCGCCCGCCGCGTGACGCTGATGACCGCAATTTCCCCGCGCGCCGTCGTCGACATCCTGTTCGTGCTGTATGAGACGATCCGGTTGCTGCGGCGGCTCTCCGGCCTCTACGGCGGCAGGCCGGGCACCCTGCAGTTCCTCAGGCTCACCGGCCGCGTACTCGGGCAACTGGGGATCACCGGCGGCATGGCGCTCGGCGATGGCCTCGCCCAGCAACTCCTCGGCCAGGGGATCGTCGGGCGCCTGTCGGCACGGCTCGGCGAAGGCGTCGTCAACGGGCTGTTGACCGCCCGCTTCGGCCTCGCCGCCATCGAACTCGTCCGCCCACTCCCCCGGTTGAAGCTCGACAAGCCGAGCCTGACCGACGTTCTCGGCGAGTTGACCAAGATCGGCCAGGACAAGAGCAAGGCCGAGTAGCGAGCTCCACTTGAATC
This sequence comes from Ancalomicrobiaceae bacterium, assembly GCA_031291575.1. Classification (GTDB taxonomy): domain Bacteria; phylum Pseudomonadota; class Alphaproteobacteria; order Rhizobiales; family Ancalomicrobiaceae; genus CAIYYN01. The sequence goes on along the minus strand of JARLIT010000236.1, from coordinate 5,619 downwards.
GTCACATGAAGGTCGGGGACCGGCGACGCCCCCCACAATGCAAGCGATTTCAACGTCATTGCGAGCCGAAGGCGAAGCAATCCAGAAGGCCCGGAAAGGGTCTAAATCGCGTTGCCTTCGGCTCGCAATCACGGGCAGACCGGATTCTGAATCAGAACTTGAACACCCCCGCCCCCGGCAGTTGACCGAACTCGCCACAATTGGTGTCATCCCGGCGCAAGCCGGGATCCATTGCCCCGTCCATTCGGCAGGACCTCTCAGCCGGCCTCGGTCTCGCCGAACCGACCCGCCCGCTGCGCCGCCATTGGATCCCGGCTTGCGCCGGGATGACACCTCAATTCAGCCGATAGAGTGAAGGACAAGACCGCGGCCAACGTCCCGTAAAAGCAAAGGGCCACCCGTCGCCAGGCGGCCCTCTCCGGATTGGTATCCAGTCCGACCTCAGTCCAGCCGCCCCGACGCGTGCGCCAGGAGCGTATAGACCTTGCCGGTATCCGACGTCAGGTAGGACTGCGACATGACGTTGTCGCGGTCGGTGCGGGCGACGTCGGCTAGGAGCTGTTCGAAGTCGCTCAGGTAGCGGTCGACCGCGGCACGGAACTCGCTGTCACGCGAATACTTGCGGCGGATTTCCTCGAACGTCTGCTGGCCCGGCAGCGTGTAGAGCCGGCGGGTGAAGACGTTGCGCTCGCCGCGCTTGTAGCGTTCCCACAGATCGATGAAGGCCTCGTCGTCGATGGCGCGGGCGATATCGACGGAGAGCGAATTGAGGCTCTCGACGATATGGTGCGGTGCCCGTTCCGGCTTCGACGTCTGCGCCGATGAGGCAGGCAACTCGGCTTCATCGCCCGATGCCCGCTTCAACAGGTCGGCCACCCAGCCGCGCTGACCGCTCGGCTGCTCTGGCCGCGGCGTGCGGTCGGCGACGGCGGCCGGCTCACGTGCGCTCGTGGGAGCATCGCGGCGTCCGCGGTCGCTGCGACCGGCCGGCTCCGGCACCGCCGCAACCGACGCGCGGCGCGGCTCGGCCTGAGCCGGTTCGGCCCGGCGCGGTGCTTCGACGGGCCGCGTCTCCACGGCCCGGGCTTCGGCCCGGCCACCGACGGCGGCGCGCGAGACGTCGAGGGCGGCGTTCTGCTTGCCGACGAGGCTCGACAGTTCGCTGAGCGCACGAAGCTGGTCGGTGACGACGCGCCTAAGCGCGGCAGTCGATTCCTCCGCCTCGCGCGGCAGTTCGAACACGCCACGCTTCAGTTCGTTGCGCGTCGCCTCCAGTTCGTTCTGCAGAAGACGGGCGGCGTCGCGCATCTTTTCGGTGGCTTCCGAAAAGCGCAGCGTCGTGTCGGTGACGGAGCGCGCCATCTCGGCGATGACCTGCTCCTGCGCCTGACGGAGTTCGGCGGCGGCGCGCGCGCTTTCCTGGCCCGCCGTCTCTCTGAGCGTCGACAGATGCCCGACGACGTTGCGCACCGCTGTTTCGGCGCCGACCGACAGCGTCGCGCCGACTTCGCGCACCTTCACCTCGGCCGACGCGAGCGTGTCCGAGATGAGGCCGGTGTAGGAGCGCATCAGGCTGTCGGCCGTCTCCGACCGGTCGCCGATCTGCACTGTGAGTTCGGCGAGGGCGCCGGTCCGCTCCGACAGCGTCGTCTCCAGCAACCGGTTGGCGATGTCGATGCCGCGCGTGGCCTCGACGATGCGCGACGACTTCTCGCCAAAGGAGCCGGTCAGTTCGCCGATCTCCTCAAGCACGGCGCGGGTAATCGTCTGCAGGGCGTTCGATTCCTGCCTGAGCACGGCGCTCGCCTGCTGCGTTTCGCCCACGACCCGTTCCACCAGACCCTGCAGATCGCCGGCCTGACCGGACAGATTGGCCTCCATCTCGGTCAAATTCTCGCTCGACCGGGTCATCAGGTTCTGCAGCACGAGGTTCGCCTGGCCCAACCGCTCCAGCAGGCCCGATACGTCGGCTCGGACCTGGTCGTTGGCAGCGGCAATGCTCGCGACAGCCTCGCCGGTCGTCCGACCGACCGCGTTGACGATATCGGTACGCGCTTCGACGAGCGCCCGCGTGGCCTCGACGCCCTGGCGCGCCACCGCCTCGGTGATCTCGCGGCCATTGCGGTCGAGCGCCTCGGAAACCACCTGCCCGGCCATATCCAGCCGGCCGACGATATCCTGCGATTGCGACTCGAGCGTCTGGAGGATGGCGGTGCGGACGCTGCCGGACCGGGCGGCGAACTCCTGCGTGCGCTCCTCGAGCCCGACGATGAGCGACTTGCCGTCCACATCGAAGAGATTGGCAAGCGCGCGGGTCCGCTCGTCGAGATCCGCCACCACCGTTGCGGCGCGCGTTCCGAGCGTTGTTTCCAGGTCGACCGTGGCACGGCCGACCACCTCGGAGACGTTCCCGGCCGTACGGTCCATCACCTCTGTGACGTTGCCGGCTGTCCGACCCATCATGTCCGTGACATTGCCAGCCGTCCGCTCGAACACCTCGGTAACGTTGCCTGCGGCCCGGTCCAACACCTCAGTGACGGTGCCGGCTGCCTGACCCATCACCTCGGTGACGTTGCTGGCTGCCCGGCCCATCGCCTCGGTGACGTTCCCCGACGCCTCGTTCATCACTTCGGCGATGGATTGCGTGGCGCGGCCGACACGGTCGGTAACGCCGTCGAACGTAACGGTCAGCGTGTCGCCGGCGCGCCGCGTCTCGCTTTCGAGCCTGGCGGTGACCTCCTGCGCCGTGCCGACCAGCATGCGGCGGGCTTCCTCGCTCTTCGCCGTGATATCGAGCGACAGTTCGGCGAGCGAATGCATGACGCCCTGGCGAGCCTTGTCGGTTTCCTGTCCGAGGGTGGCGCCGATCGCTCCGAGCCGCTCCTTCAACAGCCGGTCGAGGTTGCCCGAGCGGTTGTCGATCAGATCGGCGAGTTCCAGCAGGCGGGTGCCCAGCGTCGCGTTCATTTCGGAGACGCGGCCACCGATCAGGTCGGTGACGTCGTTGGCCTTGCGCCCCATCGCCTGGGTGAATTCGCCCATGCGCGTGTCGAACGTCGCGGTGACCACCGCCTGCCCCTCGACGAAGGTGCGGGCGATGTCGCGCGTCCGCTCGATGAGCGTTTCGGCGATCTGGCGGGCGCGCTGGTCGAGCACTTCCTCGATCTTCTGCGTGCGCGTCTCGATGGTGCGATTGAACGCATCGGTGCGTTCGGCGAAGGTGACGGCCACCTTGTCGACGCGGTTGGCCACCGTGGTCTCGAACTCGAGGGCGCGCGACTGCAGGATCTGGCCGACCTCGTCCGCCTTGGTGTCGAGTGACTGGCCGAAATGCCCGATCTTGACGTCAAGCGCCGCCGACAGGCTCTGCGTCCGCTCCTCGATGGTGCGGCCGAGCTGGTCGGTCCGCGCCTGCAACGCATCGGCGAGCGCGGTCGTCCGATTGGTAAGCGTCTCGTCCACATGGCCGAGGCGCGACTCCAGGATCGCCCGCATGTCCTCGGTGCGCTGCCCGAGCACACCGACGATATTGCCGGCGCGGATGTTGACGATGTCGTCGAGCGTATCGAGGCGCGTGGTCAATTCGGTGGTGATCGTATGGCCGCGCGTCGTCAGCGTCTCGATGAGGCGACCGGCGACGGCATTCAGCTGCTCGCCCACCTGCTGGCCCTGCTGGCCGAGATTGCGCGCCGCATCGGCGCCGGCCCGGGTCAGCCGTTCCGCGGTATCGGCCGTGCGCAGTTCGATCTCGGTGCCGACACCCATCATCGAATGCTGCAGGCTCTCGTGGAATTCCTGCGTCTTGGAGGACAGCGTCTGCTCGAAGCCGATCGTGACCTGACTGAGGGTCTCGCTGAGCCGGCCGCCATGGACAACGACGGTCTGGTACATGCGATCGCTGGACGCCGCGACCCGGTCGCTCAGCGAATTGGCGAGCGAGCCGATGGTCTCGGCCACCTGGGCGCCCGTCGCCGCCACGCGCGCATCGACAGTGTTGCCAACCGTGCTGATGGTCTCGGCCACCTGGGTGCCCGTTGCCGCCACGCGCGCATCGACAGTGTTGCCGAGCGTGCTGATGGTCTCAGCCACCTGGGTACCCGTCGCTGTGACGCGCGCATCAATGTCATTGCCGACGTTGGCAAGTGTCCCGGTCACATGGGCACCCGTCGCCGCAATGCGCGCATCGATGTCGTTGCCGACGTTGGCGAGCGTCTCGGTCACCTGGGCGCCAGTTGTCGCCATACGCGAGTCGATGTCGCTACCAACGTTGGCAAGCGTCTCGGTCACCTGGGTGCCGGTCGTCGCGATGCGCGAGTCGATGTCGTTGCCAAGCGTGCCGATGGTCTCGGTCACCTGGGCGCCCGTCGCCGCCAGACGATGGGTGAGATCGCCCCCGAGCGTCGTGATCGTCTCGGCCACCTGCGCCCCGGTAACGGTCAGCCGTTCAATGAGGCCGTTGCCGCCGGTTGCCACCATGTCGCTGAGCACAGTCGTCACGCCGGCCAGCTGTTCGGTGACGGCATTCGACTGGCCGGTGACCGTATCGATGATCGCCTGACCGGTAGCCGACCAGCGTTCGGCCAGCGAGCCGCCCGACTGCGAAATCACTTCGGCGATGCGGATGCCGGTTTCGCCGAGCCGCTCCGACACTTCGGTGCCGCGCAGCGTCAGATCGACCATCAGGGATTCGCCGGCCGAGCGCAGCGCTGCGCCGGTCTGCTGCAGCTGCTCGTTGACCGCACTCCCCTGCTCGCTCAGATTGCTGACGATGGCAGTGCCGGTCTGGGCGAAGGTCTCGTTGAGGATCGCCGAGCGGTTGACCATCTCGTCGATGAGCGACAGGCTGGTCGACGACAGGCCTTCCGAAATCGCGGACGAACGCGTGGTCAGGAGGTCGACCACGGTCTCGCTGGTCGTCGTCAGCTGTTCGCCGATTCTCTCGGCGGTCGTCGAAAGGGCGTCGGTGACGACGCGGGTGCGGTCGTTGAGCGTATCGATCAGCGTCGCACCGGTCAGGCTCAGCGTCGCGTTGACGCTTGAGGACCGGTCGTTGATCGCCTCGACCAGCGACGTGCCGGTCTCGCTCAGCCGGTCGATCAGCTCCGAGCCGGTCCGCTGCAAGGCGTCGCTGACGCCGGAAGAACGCTCGGTCAGCGTATCGATCAGTGTCGTGCCGGTCTCGTTGAAGGCCTCGGTGACGAAGCGCGTGCGCTCGTTGATCGTATCGACCAGCGTCGCGCCGGTCTCGCTGAACGATTCGGTGACGAAACGCGTCCGCTCGGTCAGCGTGTCGACGAGCGTCGTGCCGGTCTCGTTGAAGGAGTCGGTGACGAAACGCGTCCGCTCGGTGAGCGTATCGACCAACGTTGTGGTGGTCTGATGCAGCGTCGAGGTCAGGATCTCGCCACGTTCGCCCAAGCTTTCGAGAAGCTCGTTGCTCATCCGCGAGACAGACTCGGCGATGCCGCTGGTATGTTCGGACACACCTTCGACCAGAGCCTTGGCATTTTCCGACATGCGTTCGCTGATCTTGCCACCCTCGATGGCCAGCGTATCCGACACGATCTGACCGGTGACCTGGATGCGCTCGGCGACGTCGGACCCGACGTCGGTAAACGA
>JARLIT010000235.1 GCA_031291575.1 Ancalomicrobiaceae bacterium | reverse complement strand
CGGCTATGCTGATCGGTTGGCTTTCGACCGCCGCAGCGGCGGCCGGCGCGCCGCAGGCCGTCGCCCGCGCCGATCTCGACAGCGGCGCGATCTCCGGTCGGATCGAGGACGGCATCAACGTCTTCCTCGGGATTCCCTATGCCGCCCCGCCCACCGGAGAGTTGCGCTGGGTGCCGCCGCGCGCGCCGGCGCGGTGGCCGGGGACCCGCGCGGCGACCGCTTTCGGTTCGGCTTGCCCGCAGACCGGACCGCTCGAAGCGGAAGCAGCCGAGGACTGCCTCACCCTCAACGTCTGGGCGCCCGCCGCCGCAGGTGCGGACAAGCGGCCAGTGATGGTGTGGATCCACGGTGGCGGGTTCAACTTCGGCGCGTCGTCGCAGCCGGAATACCGGGGCGCCACGCTTGCCCGTGAGGGCGTGGTGGTGGTGACCCTCAACTATCGCCTCGGCCCGCTCGGGTTCTTCCCCCATCGCAGCCTCACTGGCATTCCGGGGCCTGGTGCATCCGGCGACTTCGGCCTGCTCGACCAGATCGAGGCGCTAAAATGGGTCCGTCGCAACATCGCGGCGTTCGGCGGCAACCCCGACAATGTCACCCTGTTCGGTCAATCGGCCGGATCGCGTTCGGTATCGCTGTTGACCCTCAGTCCGCTCGCCGACGGGCTCTTCCATCGGGCGATCGCCGAGAGTGGCGGGCCGATCATCGGTTCGGAATACCTGACGCCCGCCTTCGACGGCGACCCAGCGGCGGTCGCGGCGATGAGCGATCGGCTTGCCGCCCGGCTCGGCTGCGACGGCGCCGCCGACGTACTCTCCTGCCTGCGCACCAAGACCGCGATGGCGGTGGTGAAGGCGGCCGACTGCAAGACCGGTCTCTTCGACGATGGCCTCTTCTTTGCGCCCGTCTTTGACGGCAACGTGCTGCCGCGCGACCCGGTGACGGCGCTACGCGACGAGCGGAGGCCTCGGGTGCCGATGATCGTCGGCAGCACCGGCGACGAAGGCACCACCTATCTGCGCGGGGTCAGCGGCCTCAATCTCCAGACCTACGAGAGCTTCCTGGTCGCCCGCTTCGGCGCGGCGGCGGATCGAGCGCGGGCGATGTTTCCGGTGGTCGGCGGCGGCGACGTGTATCGTGCCATCGACCGTTTCATCACCGTGGCGGTCAACGCCGAGCCGGCGCGGTTCATGGCGAGGGCGGCGGAACGGGCAGGCGGCAAGGCCTATCTCTATCGCTTCACCCGCCGGCCGAACACCGCGCGGGCGCGCGAACTGGGGGCCTTCCATGGTGTCGAACTCGCCTATGTGTTTGGCAACATGAAGGACTCCGACGGCTATACGCAGCTCGACCACGCGCTGTCGCAACAGGTGTCAGCCTACTGGGCGAACTTCGCCCGGAGCGGCGATCCGAACGGACAGGGGCTGCCGGAATGGCCGGTCTATCGCGCCGCCACCGACGAGACTCTGCAATTCGACGATACTGTCCGTCGGGAGAGCGGTCTCTACCGAGCGGAGAGCGACTTCATCGATCGCGTCTCGCGGTTCGGGTTGACGAGATGATCGGTCTCGCCAGCGGCGGGCGCGACGGAGGAGTCCGGAGATGATGATTTCCTTGAAGAGGTCGGCTGCGAGGTGGTCCGTCTCGATGCTATCGGCGCTGCTCGCCGCCGTCGTCGCCAGTGGTGTCGCCGCGGCTGGGTCACCGGAGCAGCCGGCGGCCGAGACGACCCTCGATCCGCACGCCGCCCACCTCGGCTTTCGCTTCCATGATCCGTCGATGGATTTCGTCTTCGGCTCGCTGGCGCTTGGGTCCGCAGTGAACCATGGCGTCGAGATCGGCGAGGCCTTCGCCACGGCGCAGACCATCGTCGACGGCGATGCGGCGAGTTGGCGGGCTGCGTGGCTACGGAGTGCAGCGCGGATCGAGGCCCGTGGCGACAAGGCGCTCGCCGGAGGCCACCGCGTCAGCGCTCGCGACCAGTTCCTGCGCGCCGGCTATGCCTACCGCATTGCCCTGGCGGCGACGTCGCCGGACGATCCGGCCTTTCTCGACGCCGCGCGAAAGGGCCGGGCGCTGATCAAACGAGCCGGCGAGCTCCTAGATCCGCCGCTCGAATCCATCGAGATTCCGTTCGAGGGAGCGGTGCTGCCCGGCTATTTCCGCAAGGCGGCGCCGGGCGATGCGCCGGCCAAGACGCTGATCATGATCGGTGGCGCGGAGACCTTCGCCGAGGACCAGTACTTCTACATCGCGCCGCAAGCCTTTGATCGCGGCTATAATTTCCTGACGGTCGATCTGCCCGGCCAGGGCCTGTCGCCGTTCGAGGGGCGGTTCCTGCGCTCCGACGTCGAGGCGCCGATGAAGGCCGTCGTCGACTACGCGCTGGCGCGCAAAGACGTCGATCCCAACCGATTGGCCGCCTACGGGATCAGCAGCGGCGGTGGCTTCGTTCCCCAGGCGGCGGCGCACGACCACCGGATCAAGGCAGTCGTGATGAACAACTGCGTCGTCGATGCTGGCGCCGGCGTCGCCAAGATGGCGGTGGCGACGGCGACGCGCGAGGTCGCCGCAGGTTGGACGTCGTTTGCGCGGATCACCAATCAGTTGATCGCTTGGCGCTTCGGGCTCGACATGAACAACCTGCCCGGATTGGTGGCGGCCAACCGGAACTTCCGCTTCGATCCCGCAGCCGTGACCAGCCCGGCGCTGATTCTGGTCGCCGGCGGCGAAATGACCAGCCCGGAGATCCAGCGCCAGAACCGGATCTGTCTCGAAGGTCTCGCCAATCCCCGCAAGTCCCTCGTCGTCACCCCGGCCGATGAAGGTGCCGCCAACCATGTCGTCATGGAGAACCGCAGCCTGATGGCCCAGGAAGTGTTCGATTGGCTGGACGAGACCTTCACCGGCGCGCAACCAAGCAATCCACCGAGGTAGTCTCGCCCGATCCGGCCTCACCGCCTCACTTTACCGCGAACTTGAGGGCAATGAGAGCTGCCGAAGTTCGGTTCTCGACCCCCATCTTCTTGAAGATCCGTTCCAGATGCTTGTTGACGGTTCGCGGGCTCAGGGCGAGGATCTCGGCGATGTCGCGATTGGACTTGCCCTGGGCGATCCAGGTGAGCACCTGCGCCTCGCGGTCGGAGATCTGCAGGCGATCCCGCAGGATGGTTTCCAT
>JARLIT010000234.1 GCA_031291575.1 Ancalomicrobiaceae bacterium | reverse complement strand
GGGATCTCGTCCAGCGTCGATTGCCCGATCGCCTTGGAGCGCTTGGCGCGATGCGTACCGATGGCAAACCGATGCGCCTCGTCGCGCAGGCGCTGCACGAAGTACAACACCGGATCGCGCTCCGGCAGCATGAAGTCCGGTTGCCCATGGATCCAGAACTTTTCCCGACCAGCATCGCGGTCGGGGCCTTTGGCGATGCCGACCAGCGGCACGGAATCGAGAAGGCCTAGTTCCTCCATGATGCCGCGCACGGCTTCGAGTTGCCCCTTGCCACCGTCGATGAACACCAGATCCGGCCAGGGTCCGAAGCCCGTCTCGTCGCGCGGTGCCTCCGCCTTCGAGCCGACCTCCTTGACCAGGCGGGAGAACCGCCGCGTCAGAACCTCGCGCATCATGCCGAAGTCGTCGCCGGGGGTGATGTCGGTCGAACGGATGTTGAACTTGCGATACTGGCTCTTGGCAAAGCCTTCCGGCCCGGCGACGACCATGGCGCCGACCGCATTCGTCCCCATGATGTGGCTGTTATCGTAGATCTCCACGCGCTTCGGCGTCTCGGGCAATCCGAAGGCCGTGGCGACGCCGGCCAGGAGTTTTGCCTGGCTGGTGGTCTCGGCCAGCCGACGGCCGAGTGCCTCGCGGGCGTTGAGGAGAGCGTGGTCGACCAGATCCTTCTTCTCACCGCGCTTCGGCACGGCGACCTCGACCTTGTGCCCGGCCTTCTCACCGAGTGCCTCCTCCAAGAGCTCGCGTTCCTCGAAATCCTGCGACAGGAGGATCAGTCTTGGCACCGGCTTGTCGTCGTAGAACTGCGCCACGAAGGATTCCATCACCTCGCTGAGCTCAAGGCTCTTGTCGGCGCGCGGATAATAGGCGCGGTTGCCCCAGTTCTGCCCGGTGCGGAAGAAAAACACCTGGATGCAGACCTGCCCGCCCTCGTGGTGCGCGGCGAAGACGTCGGCCTCGTCGACCCCTTGCGGATTGATGCCCTGGTGCGACTGCACGTGGCTCAACGCCGCCAGCCGGTCGCGGTAGACGGCGGCGCGCTCGAAATCGAGAGTATCCGACGCCGCCCGCATCTCGGCGGCGAGGTCTGCCTGCACGGCGCCGCTTTTCCCCGACAGGAACGCCTTCGCCTCCTCGGCCAGCCTGGCATAGTCGGGCAGGGAGATCTCTCCGGTGCACGGCGCGGCGCAACGCTTGATCTGGTGCAACAGGCACGGGCGCGTGCGCGCCTCGTAAGAACTGTCCGAACAGGTGCGGATCAGGAACGCCTTCTGCAACGCGTTGATCGTCCGTCCGACCGCGCCGGCGGAGGCGAACGGGCCGAAATAGTCGCCCTTCAGCTTGCGGGCGCCGCGATGCTTGACGATCGCCGGCGCGGCGTGCTCGGAGGGAATGAGGATATAGGGAAAGCTCTTGTCGTCCCTCAAGAGCACATTGTAGTGCGGCCGCAAGCGCTTGATGAGGTTGGCCTCGAGCAAGAGCGCCTCGGTCTCCGTGCGCGTCTGCACGAATTCCATCGCGACCGTCTCGCGGATCATCCGGAGGATGCGACTGGAGAGACCCTGGCCGCGCGCATAGTTGGAGACGCGCTTCTTCAGATTACGCGCCTTGCCGACATAGAGCACGTCGCCCTTGGCGTTCATCATGCGATAGACGCCGGGCGCGTTGGGCAGGCGCTTCACCTGGTCGGCGATGAAGTCGGCGCCGGTCAGCGTCGCCCCCTCGAGGATGTCGGCTTCGACGGCGGCGGTCTCGGGTGGCGGGACTTCGGTCATGGCTGGCTCTTCCGGCACGGCAACGCGAACCGCTTATATGGGAGGAGACGCATCATAGATCATCCGATGCTGCCGATCTTCGGCAGGGTATCCACGCACATCACATGTTCACATCATAGTGGCGGCGGATCTCGACCCGCCCTGCCACCACGTCCGTCAAGATCCGGAACCGAGCACCATCTCGAGCACGGTGAACAGCCGGGGATCCTGGCATTGTGCCACGTTGAACCGCATGTATCGGCCGGCCGATTGCGCCAACGAGAACGCATTGCCGGGCGCCAGCACCACGCCGAGGGCAAGCGCCGCTTGCGCGACGCGGGCCGCATCCGAGCCCTCCGGCAGCCGGCACCACAGGAACAGGCCGCCCCTCGGATCGATCCAAGGATCGATGCCGAGACGGCGCAGTCGCCCGACAACCTCGCCGGTGACCCGTGCCAGCCGCTGCCGGAGGGCTCCGACATGCTTGCGATAGCTGCCGTCGGTCAAGGCAGCCAGCACCAATTCCCCCGACAGCCGCCCACTGCCGAAACGCGTGGCAATCTTCAGATCGACCAATCCCTCGATCCAGTCGGGCCGCGCCGCGACATAGCCACAGCGCACCGACGCAGACAGCGTCTTCGAGAAGCTGGCGACGTGCACGACACGGTTGAGACCGTCGAAGGCCGCCAGCCGCGGCGCCGGCTCCAGTTCGAAATCGGCGAAAATATCGTCCTCGACGATGGTCAGGTCCGCCGCCTCGGCGAGTTTCAGCAGCCGGTGCGCCACCACCGGCGACAGCACCGCTCCGGTCGGATTGTGGATCGCCGAATTGGTGACATAAAGCCGCGGCCGATGTTCGGCGAGAACCGCGGCGAAGCGGTCGATATCCGGCCCGGTCGCCGTGTAGGGCACGCTGACCACCTTGGCGCGATGCGCCCTGAGCAGGGCGTGAAAATTGAAGTAGCAGGGATCGTCGACGACGACCGTATCGCCTGGCTCGATCAGAAAGCGGCAGACAAGGTCGATCGCCTCGGTCCCCGAATCCGTCAGCAGGATCTGGTTCGGCGCTGCCGCGATCGAAACCTCGCCCATCCGCCGCGCCAATAGGGCCCGCAATGGCGGCGAACCGAACGGAGTGCCGTAGTCGGCGAGCGTCGCCGGTTCGGCCCGCGCCAGCGCCCTCAGCGCGCGGCGCAACCCGGCCTCCGGCATCCACGACGCCGGCAACCAGCCGCAGCCGGGCTTCAGCACCTCGCCCCCCGCCTCCAGCGACTGGCGCGAGATCCATAACGGATCGATCGACCGGTCGAGACGCGGCGCCAGTTCGGCGAGCGTCAGCGGCGGCAGGTGGCCGGCGACGTAATAGCCGGAGCCCGGCCGAGCGAGGATGACGCCTTCGGCCTGCAGCCGGTCATAGGCTTCCACCACCGTCGATTTCGACACCCGCAGCATGTCGGCGAGCCCGCGCACCGACGGCAGCTTCGCCCCCGGCGCCAAGATGCGCCCGGCGATGCGCTGCCGCGTCGTCGCCATCACCCGCTCCACCAGAGTGCCCTCGGCCTCACCCGCGGCAATCGACGACATCCGTACCGCCTTTCGTACCAACACAGTTTCGGCCAACTGTATCGAACCGTCCCTGGGCTTTCCAGCCCGATGTGGTGAAATTCCCGCCTTGACCAGGAGACGGGCATGGACAGGACGACGGAAGGTTGGCTTTACGGATTCATCGGCATGCTGATCTTCAGCGGATCGCTGCCGGCGACGCGGGCGGCGGTCTCCGGGTTCGATCCGATCTTCGTGACCGTAGCGAGGGCGGCGATCGCCGGCCTGATTGGCCTCGGTCTCCTGGTCGCCTTCCGTCAGAAATGGCCGTCGCGCGCCAACCTTGCCTCCCTCGCCGTGGTCGCCTTCGGTGTGGTGCTGGGCTTCCCATTGCTGACAGCACTGGCGCTACAGCACGTGACATCGGCCCATTCGCTCGCCTTCATCGGACTGCTGCCGCTGTCGACGGCGATCTTCGGCGCGCTGAGGGGCGGCGAGCGGCCATCGCCGGCCTTCTGGCTGTTCTCGACCATCGGTAGCGCCGTGGTTGCCGGTTATGCGCTGTCGCAAGGATCTGCCGCTTCCCCTGTCGGCGACGGACTGATGGTCGCGGCGATCGTCGTCTGTGGGCTCGGCTATGCCGAAGGGGCCCGACTGTCGCGCCAGCTCGGCGGCTGGCAGGTCATCTCCTGGGCGCTGGTGCTCTGCCTGCCGTTCAGCCTTGTCTTGAGCGGGGCGACCCTGCCGGCGACGCTAGCCGACGCCGGCGCTTCCGCCTGGGCCGGGCTCGGCTATGTGTCGCTGTTCAGCATGCTGATCGGCTTCGTGTTCTGGTATCGCGGGCTGGCACTCGGCGGCATCGCGGCCGTTGGGCAATTGCAGCTGTTGCAACCGTTTTTCGGGCTGATGCTGGCCGCCACCCTCTTGAGCGAGCCGGTCGGCTGGCCGCTCCTTGGCGTCACCCTCCTCGTCGTCCTCAGCGTGGCCGGCGCCAAGCGCTTTGCCGCAGCAGCGCCAACGCCTATTCGCCAACGTTCGTAACGTCGGGCGTTTGCCAGGCCAGATGCTGGCCGCCGTCGAGCAGGATCATCTGCCCGGTGATCGACGGCGTCTCGACCAGAAAGCGAATGGCGCGACCGAATTCCTCCAGCCGCGGACCGTGGCCGAGCGGCACCGCCGCCACCTGCCGGGCGAAATCGTCCGGAGACTGGCGCGCGCTGATCGCCGTCGGCCCCGGACCGATGGCATTCACCCGGATGCGCGGCGCCAAGGCCTGCGCCATCGTCTGCGTCGCGGTCCACAGCGCCGACTTGGCGAGCGTGTAGGAGAAGAATTGCGGCGTCAGTTTCAATACGCGCTGATCGACGATGTTGACGATGTTGCCGCCCCGATCGGCCGGCAACCGGGCGGCGAAGGCGTCGGCCAGCAGACACGGTGCGGTCAGGTTGATGCGCAGTTGGCGCTCGAACAATTCGGGATCGAGGTGGCCGATCTCGTCGATCTCGAACGTCGAGGCGCTGTTGACGAGGAGATCGATGGTGCCAAGGGCCTCCGTCGCCTCGCCGAGAATGCGATAGATTCCCTGCGTCTCGGCGAGATCGCCGACGACCACCGCGGCCCGAGCACCGCTTTCGCGGATCTCGGCGGCAAGCGCTTCGGCTTCAGCCCGGCTGTTGCGGCAATGGAGGACGACATCGAAGCCGTTGCGGCCGAGATCGCGCGCAATCGCCGCGCCGATGCGGACGCCGGCACCGGTGACGAGCGCAGTACCCCCCGGCCTGACGTGCCGCATCGTCTTCCCTTCGTTTGCACCATCCGCCCGCCACGGCCCGATCGCCGGCGACAGGATGCGTCCCGTTAACTTAAGCCGCTCGCCGGCGATTTGAAGAGGCCGCCGCAGCCGATCGTATCGACGTCTCCCGGCAGATGCGCCCGCGACGCCCACCCGCACCACGCGCGACGCTCCGCGCCTCTCAGCCGACCCGTGTCGACCAGATCCGGCAAGGTCAGTGCCCGGCCGGATTAAGCTTAATGAGCGGTTAATTTCGAGAGGTGTCGCCGCACGTCGCGTGCGGCTGTAAAACACTGACAGCTCAACCTTTGGAGATATTCACGTGATTAGATCTATTACTGATATAGATCCGGGCTGGGACGAGGACCGCGCTCCAGACCGGCGCGATGCCTTCCGTCGTCGAGTGCGGCGCAAGGCGCGCATCATCGTCAATGCCGGCTGGTCCACCTTCGACGCACAGATCATCAACCTGTCGCCGTTCGGCGCCGGACTCGAGACCCTCGGCTTCACGCCAGTTCCGGGATATTTCGAACTCCGTTACGACCACGTGAAAGTGCGGGTCCGTCGCGTCTGGCTGACATCCAACCGCATCGGCGTTGAATTCGAACACTGAGACGGACGCCCGACGGTTGCTGTCGGCTATTTCCCGCCGGCCAACGCCCGTTTGATCGCCTTCTCCAACCCCGCGTCCCCGAGAAGATCGGCACATTTCATCGTCTCGATCGATTTGCCCGTGATGCTCACCAGCTTGCGCCCCGCCACGGCCGAGACATAGGCCTCGATCCGCTCGTATACGTCTGGCCCGGCGTGCCCGAGTTCGAGATAGCCGCCTGCGGCGCGTGCCGCATCCTGGCGCGAAGCCTCGTCGGGCAGCACATGCGCCAGACAGCGCGCCACCGCCCATCGGGCAAGGAGATCGCGCTCGCGGCTCCCGGCTT
>JARLIT010000233.1 GCA_031291575.1 Ancalomicrobiaceae bacterium | reverse complement strand
TCCGAAGTTCGCCTACAACATCATCAAGGCCGTCGGCAATTACGGCGAGATCTTCGAGCGCAGCATCGGGCCGAAGACCAAGGTCGGCTTCGAGCGTGGCTACAACCAGCTGTGGACCAAGGGCGGACTTCTGTATTCGCCGCCGTTCCGGTGATGTCATGACCGACGTGGTCGCTGAAAGCATGGGAGCACTCGCCCGCCCGGACCGGAAACGGTTCGGGCGCGGCCACGTGGCATTTCGCTGGTTCGGCGAGCGCCCCGCCTTGCAGATCGCCGTATTTCTCGGCCTGATCCTCATCGGCGGTGGTCTGTGGACGACTTTGGCCGCCAATCTCGCCCGGCTTGGCCTCACGCCGGGTTTCGGCTTTCTCACCCGCGCTGCCAATTTCGAGATCGGCGAAAGCCCGATTTCCTATGCCGCCGGCGATAGCTACGGCCGCGCCATCCTCGCCGGGCTCGCCAATACGATCGAGGTCTCGGCGCTCGGCTGCGTGCTGGCAACAGTCCTCGGCGTTGGCGTCGGCGTTGCGCGGCTGTCATCCAATCCGCTCCTTGCCCGCACGTCGCTTATCTACGTCGAAGTGCTGCGTAACACGCCGCTGCTGCTGCAGCTGTTCTTCTGGAACGCCAGCTTGCATGCGCTCCCCGGTCCCCGTCAGGCGTTCGTGCCGCTGCCGGGCGTGCTTCTGTCCAATCGCGGTCTGTTCCTGCCGTGGTTTGCAGAGGATGGCTCAAGCGCCTGGGTGGCATGTGCCAGCCTCGCCGGATTGGCTGTCGTTGCCGGCGGTTCGGCAGTTTTCCGACTGAAGCACGGTCCGGCACCGCGGTTCGTTGTCTATGTCGGCGGGATTGCCGCCCTCCTGCTGCCGTCGGCGATCGCCTGGGGGATGGGCGCTCCCTTGGCGCTCGATCTGCCACGCTTGGCCGGCTTCAACATCCGCGGCGGCCTGTCGATGTCGCCGGAATTCGCCGCGCTGCTGATCGGACTGGCGGTGAACGCGTCGGCCTCCATCGCGGAGACGGTACGCGGTGCCATTCTCGCCATCCCGAAAGGGCAATGGGAGGCCGCCGGCGCGCTTGGGCTGCGTCCGATGCTGGTCATGCGCCTTGTCGTCCTGCCGCAGGCTCTGAGGATCGTCGTTCCCGTACTCGCGTCGAGCTGGCTCAGCCTGACCAAGAATTCCAGCCTGGCAGTGGCCATCGGCTTTCCCGATGTCGTGTCGATCCTCAACACCGCGGCGAACGTCACCGGTCAGGCGCTCGAAACGATCGTGCTGATGATGGCGATTTACTTGGCGCTCAGTCTGGCGGTCTCGCTGGCTTCGAATGCCTGGAACCGCCGCTTCGAGGCGAGGTCCCACCGATGAGCCTCAATCCGACGCTCGACGATGCCCTTGATGCCCCCGTTGCATCCGCCTCGCGCGACCGGCCGCCGCGCCAATGGCCGGCGTGGTGGCACGGTCTGTTCGGAACCAAGCTCAACGCTGCGATCACGTTCGGCTTTCTGGCTGTTTTCTGGTTCGTGCTGATTCCCTTCGTCAACTGGGCGCTAATCAATGCCACCTGGATCGGGACCGCCGCGACCTGTGCGGCGAGCGACGGCGCCTGCTGGGCCTTCATCGCGGAAAAGCTGCATTATCTCGTCTTCGGACCGTTCCCGATCGAGGCCGAGGGCAGGGCGGTTGCCGCGTTCGCGGTGATGATCGGGCTGTTGGGCGTCTCTGCTTTTCCACGCACCTGGGGCGTGGTGCTCGTCCTCGGCTGGGTGGCAAGCCTTGCCGTCGTCATTTGGCTGTTGGCTGGCGGCGGGCCGTTGAAGCCCATTTCGACCGAACACTGGGGTGGCTTCATCGTCACCCTGTTCCTGACGCTCGCCTGTCTTGCCGGCGCCTTTCCGGTCGCGCTCCTCCTTGTCGCCGGCCGCCGTTCCGAGATGGGCGGCATCCGATTTCTGTCGATCGCCTTCATCGAGGTTGTCAGGGGGGTGCCGCTGATCGCCATCCTCTACACCTCGACGCTCTTGGTGCCGCTGATGCTGCCGAGTTCGATGCCGATCGACAAATTCGCCCGTGCCGCTTTCGGCATCACGCTGTTTTCCGCAGCCTACCTCGCCGAGGTGCTGCGCTCCGGGCTCCTCGCCGTGCCGCGCGGCCAGTTCGAGGCGGCGCACGCGCTCGGGCTCACCCGGGTGCAGGCGATGCGGCTGGTCGTCCTGCCGCAGGCGTTGCGCGTTGCGCTTCCCTCAATCATCAATCTTGCCATCGGCATCCTGCTGGACACCACGCTGATCGTCGTCATCGGCATTTTCGAACTGCTGAACGCGGCGCGCGCCGCCGCCAACGACACAGACTGGCTCGGTCGCTTCGACGAGGCCTATGCCTTCACTGGTATCGTGTTCTTCGTGCTGTCGCTCGGACTGTCGCGCTGGAGCCATTGGCTGGAAATGAGCATCGCCCGCCGGCAATCGCGATAAAACCGCGAGTTACAGGCACATGTGCTCCCTCCCGGGCTCAAAATAAAACATCGTTTCTATAGACAATATTGTTGTCATGGAATCCGCCGGTATCCTGCATGCGATCGCTGTTCGCCTGACCCGGAGACCCCATCCCATGACCGAATTGAGCTCCAAGTCCCATCGTCTGTCGCGCTCGCCCAAGTCCCTGTCACGCCGCTCGCTGTTGAAGGTCTCGGCGCTGGGCGTCGGCGCCGGTGTCGGGCTGATCACCGGCGCGCGCTTCAACGCCATCGCCGCGCCGGCACCGAAGATCCGGCTGGCCTGGACTGAAGTGGCGGCCTGCCATTCGCCGCTCGGCTTCGGCGTCGCCAAGGGCCTCTATGCCAAGCACAACCTCGACGTGGAATTGTTCTTCCAAGGCGCCAGCGGTCAGACACTGATCCAGGCGCTTGCCACCGGCAAGGCCGACGCCGGTGCTGGCCTGGTCGGCGACTGGCTGAAGCCGCTGGAGCAAGGCTTCGACGTCAAGCTGTTCGTCGGCTCGCACGGCGGCTGCCTGCGCCTCCTGGCGCCACGTGAGGCCAACGTCAACAGCCTCAAGGACGTCAAGGGCAAGACAATCGCCATCTACGGCCTTGGCACCTCGCCACAGATCCAGTTCGAGGTGGCGCTGGCCAAGGCCGGGCTCGATCCGCAGACCGACTTCACCTGGAAAGTGGTGCCGTTCGAACTGGTCGGCGAGGCGGTCGCCAAGGGCGAGGCCGATCTCGTCGCTCACCTCGACCCCTGGGCCTATTCGATCCAGAAGAAGCACGACTTCAAGCTCATCGCCGACAGCCAGACCGGCTATTTCGAGAACCGCACGTGCTGCGTGCTCGGTGCCAACGGCCCGTTCCTGAAGTCCAATCGTGACGCCATCCGGCGCTTGGCCGAGGGCAATATCGAGGTGCACGAATATACCGCCGCGCATCCTGACGAGGTTGCCACCTGGTACCTGGAAAATCTGAAGCCGGCCGGGCTCGATCTCGCTTCGCTGACCGAAATCATCGGCCATCTCGTCACCCACAATCATCCGATCGGCAAGGAACTCGTCGAGCAGGTGCGCCTCGGAGCCGAAGACCTGAAGTTCGTCAACGTGCTCGACAAGACGACCGATCCGAGGGAGTTCGCCGAGCGCGTCACCGAGAACATCCTCGCCTGACCGGTTGAGCCAACGGGGCGATGCAATGTTCGCCCCGCCTTTTCTGTTCCTTCGGAGGATCAATCGTGAGCGATCTGGCTCAATCGGCCGAAGGCGATCTCGCGATCGCTGCTCGGCCCATCGTTCAAGTCTGGCGGGGTGGCATCCACGCCAGCGCTGCCTGGTTTCTCGCCGCCGCCGTCACCATCGGCTTTCCCGATACCATCCCCTGGGGGGCGACCGAACTGTTCGCCGAACTGACCGCGGCCGGTGGCGCCGTTCTGCTGATCTTGGCCTTCGTCGTGCATCGCCTCGGCGATGTCGGCCGCCGCATCGCCTACTACGGTCCCTGGCTGATCGCCATCGGCTTGTGGTTCGCGGTCTGGGAGTTCTCGACCGCCAAGACCGGCTGGCTGCCGAAACCATTCTTCTCGCCGCCGCACGGGCTCCTCAACGTCTATGTCGTCGATGGCACGAGGCTTCTGATCTGCATCGGCTATTCGCTCCGGCTATGGGCGCTCGGCTTCGGCTCGGGCACCGTTGTCGGCTTCGTCCTCGGCGTGGCGCTCGGCTGGTCGTCGCGCTTCTCCTACTGGGGCATGCCGATCCTGAAGCTGATTGGGCCGGTACCGGCAACCGCCTGGATTCCCTGCACCTTCTTCTTTTTCCCGACCACCTTCCACGCCTCGGTGTTCATCGTCGCGCTGTCGGCCGGCATCCCGGTCGCCATCCTGACCGCTTCAGGCATCGCCTCGGTCAACCGCGCCTATTACGATGTCGCCCGCACGCTCGGCGCCGACGAGCGCTTCCTGATCTTCAAGATCGCCATCCCCGCCTCTCTGCCGAATGTCTTCGTCGGCCTGTTCATGGGGCTCTACTATTCCTTCGCGGTGCTGGTGGTGGCCGAGATGCTCGGGGCGAAATACGGCCTCGGCTGGTACATCCAGTTCCAGTCCGCCTATTCAGCCTATGCCAACGTCTATGCGACGCTGGTGATCATGGCGGTCCTCTGCGCCGGCATCGTGCAGCTGCAGTTCCGCATCCGCGACCACCTGCTTGCCTGGCAGAAGGGGATTGTCTGATGTCGCTCGCCGAAAGCCTCGCTTCAGTCCCTACGGCGCTTGCCGAAGCCGACCGACTGGCGGCCCTTGCTGTTGCCGACGTCTCGCACAGCTATACGATCGACAAGGGCCGGGTGCCTGTGCTCGATCATGTCAGCCTCACTTTGCAGCGTGGCGAATTCGTCGCGCTGCTCGGACCGTCGGGGTGCGGCAAGACCACGCTGTTACGCCTTGCCGCCGGGTTGGAAACCCCGACCTCGGGCTCGCTCGCCGCTGACGGCGAGGCCATCGCCGGGCCGGACCCGAAACGACTGCTGGTGTTCCAGGATGCGACGCTGTTTCCCTGGCGAACCGTGCGCAACAACGTGGCGACGGGTCTCGAGGCGCGCGGTCTCATGAAGACGCATGGCGGCCGCATCGACGACGCGCTGGCGCTCGTCAAGCTGTCGGACTTCTCGCATGCCTATCCGCATCAACTCTCCGGCGGCATGGCGCAGCGTGTGGCGATTGCCCGGGCGCTGGTCAACGATCCGCACCTCCTCCTTCTCGACGAGCCTTTCGGTAAGCTCGACAGCCTGACCAGGCTCGGGATGCAGCAGGAACTTCTGGCTCTCTGGCAGAAGGTTGGCTTCTCGGCGCTGCTCGTCACGCACGACGTCGAGGAGGCGATCCTCTTATCGAACCGCATCATCGTGTTCTCCGACCGGCCGGCCCGCATCGTCGCCGAGTTCGACGTCGGCAAGCCCTATCCCCGCCGCCGCGACGATAGCGATCTGGTGCGTTTGCGCGAGACCATCCTGGCAACCCTCGGCATCCAGCATGACTAGGACGATCGCGCGGCGGCTGGCGATTGGCGCGGCGGGGCTCGGCCTCGTCGCGTTTACGGGCGTGGTCGGCTGGTGGTGGTTGGTCTTCGGCGAGGTGATCGCCACCGCCGGCCTGTCCGTGCCGGATGCGCTCATCTGTATGGTTGGGACATCTGACCTGTGCTCGCTGGCGCAGTCGCTGTGCAAATCGAGCCATTTCCTCGGCATCAGACACTATTCGGTCGAGGCATTCTGGCTTGCCAGTTTGGTGTTGGCCGCCGGCGCGGCGGTGTCCGTCGCGCCAAGCAGGCAAATGTCGCGGTAGGGATGCGACCCGTTCCGCCGAGCAAGTTGCGTTCCGCTCACCTGTGCGGGCCGATGCGATCGTGCAATATCCGTAATAAGCCGTAAGAATTGTCCGGCATTGAGCGGGGCGGTTCTGGCGCCGACAGAAGCCCCCAGCTTGAATTTGCTTCCTAATACCAATGCTGATTTTCGAGGTGTGTGCAAGAAAGTGCGCCAGGACGGGCATATTGAGAGAAAATTTATCCGGCGGGGCACTGAAATAGATTATATAGACTATATATTCAGCTGGATTTTGGCTCAAATCAGGGGGCGATCGCTTCTGCCGATCGTCATCACAGCCCGACGGCCCGTCCGCCGCCCCGAACCAGCCGAGCCAAACCGCCATGACCATCCATTCGGGCGTCTACGCCCTCCCCATCGTCGATTTGAGCCGAGCGCAGTCGGCTGATGCCGCGACCCGCGCCGCCTTCTTCGGCGATCTGCGCAAGACGCTGCATGATCACGGCTTCTTCTATCTGACCGGGCATGGCGTCGATCAGAAGCTGGTCGAGAATGTGCTGGCGACATCGAAGCGCTTCTTCAAGTTGCCTTTGGAGGAGCGGCTGAAGATCGAGATGATCAACTCGCCACATTTCCGCGGCTATACCCGCGTCGGGCTGGAATACACGCGGGGCCAGCAGGATTGGCGCGAACAGGTCGACATCAACACCGAAAGCGCTGCCGAGTCGATCGGCCCGGATACGCCGCCATGGAAACGGCTGATCGGTCCCAACCAGTGGCCTGAAGCGCTCCCGGAATTGAAGCCGCTCCTCCTCGCCTATCAGGCGGAAGTGACGCGCGTCGGCATCTCGGTGTTGAAGGCCATCGCCGCGGCACTCGGTCAGGACGAGAATGTATTCGCCTCGACATACACGCCGTATCCGTCGCAGCTCTTGAAGATCATCCGCTATCCCGGCCGCGACGTTGCCGCGTCGAGCCAGGGTGTCGGCGCGCACAAGGACGGCGGCTTCGTCACCGTGCTCTTGCAGGATGTGGTCGAGGGCTTGCGAGTCAGGACCGAAGAGGGCGTCTGGCTCGACGCGCCGCCGATCCCCGGCACCTTCGTCATCAACACCGGCGAACTCCTGGAATTGGCGACCAACGGCTATGTCCGCGCCGACGTGCACGATGTCGTCGCGCCGCCGCCAGGTGTCGAGCGCTTCTCGGTCGCCTTCTTCCTCTCTGCCTTTTACGAGGCGACCGTGCCGCTCCTTGATCTTCCCGAAGAGTTGGCGGCGCAGAAGCGCGGCCTGACGTCAGATCCGCTCAATCCCTTGTTCCGCGAGGTCGGCCGCAACCACCTGAAGAGCCGCCTGCGCTCGCACCCCGACGTCGCCCGGGCGCACCACTCCGATCTTCTCTCCCCCGAAGAGCTCGCCAAACCCGCCGTTGCATCGGCCTACTGACGCATTCCCGAAAGGATCGACCCCATGGCCAAATCGCTCAACCCTGAAACGCTCGCCCTACATGGCGGCTCCTATCGCGCCGATCCGACGACCGGTGCTGTCGCCGTGCCGATCTATCAGACCACGTCCTACCAGTTCCACGACGCCGACCACGCCTCGCGCCTGTTCGCGCTGGAGGAGCTCGGCTACACCTACACCCGCATCAATAACCCGACCCAGGACGCCTTCGAGACCCGCATCGCCGAGATCGAGGGCGGCGCCGCGGCGCTGGCGGTCTCCTCCGGTCAGGCGGCTTCGGCCTATTCGATCCTGAACCTCGCCTCCTCCGGCGACAACGTCGTTTCCTCGACTGACCTCTATGGCGGCACCTGGGCGCTGTTCGCCGAGACCTTGAAGCAGTTCGGAGTCGAAGTGCGCTTCGTCGATCCCGCTGATCCGGAGAACTTCCGCAAGGCGACCGACGACAAGACGCGAGCCTATTACGCCGAACTGCTGCCGAACCCGAAGCTCAACGTCTTCCCCGTCGCCGAAGTTGCCGCCATCGGCCGGCCGCTTGGCATCCCGTTGATCATCGACAACACCGCCGCGCCGATCCTGTCGCGCCCCCTCGATCAAGGCGCTGCCGTCGTCGTCTATTCGGCGACGAAATACATCGGCGGCCACGGTACCTCGATCGGCGGCATCATCATCGACGGCGGCAATTTCCCCTGGGAAGATTTCCCCACCCGCCAGCCGCTGTTGAATACGCCCGACGCGGCCTATCACGGCGCAATCTGGTCGCAAGCGGCCAAGCCGCTCGGCCCCATCGCCTATGCGCTCAGGGCGCGCGTGAAGCTCCTGCGCGATGTCGGCGCCGCCATCTCGCCGTTCAACGTGTTCCAGTTGATCCAGGGCCTGGAATCGCTGCCCCTGCGCATCCGTCAGCATGTCGACAATGCCGCCAAGGTGGCCGACTACCTGTCGAAGCACCCGGATGTGACGCAGGTGATCTATCCCGGGGCGCAGACGGGCGAAAATCGGCGCCGCGCCGACGCCAACCTGAAGGGCGGCTATGGGGCGCTTGTCGGCTTCGAACTGAAGGGCGGCGTCGAAGCCGGCCGCAAGTTCATCGACGCGTTGCAGCTGTTCTATCACGTCGCCAATATCGGCGACGCCCGCTCGCTCGCCATCCATCCGGCCTCGACCACGCACTCGCAGCTGACGCCCGAGGAACAGCTCAGGACCGGCGTGACGCCCGGCTACGTGCGGCTCTCCATCGGCCTGGAGCATCCCGACGACATCATCGCCGATCTCGATCAGGCGCTTGCCGCCTCGTCGCGGGCCTTCGCGATCGCGGCCGAATAGAGCCGCCCCCGGCCGCCGCGGGCTCATCCGCGGCGGCTCGTCCCCCCGAAAGTGCACCATGACCAGTCCATCCGCCGCCGACCGCCCGAGCAGTGTTCTCGGCCTCATCGGCTTGACGCCGATCGTCGAGTTGACCCGCTTTGACATCGGCCCCTGCCGGCTGTTCGCAAAACTCGAAAGCCAGAACCCCGGCGGTTCGATCAAGGACCGCGTCGCCTTGTCGATGATCGCGGCGGCAGAGCGCGACGGTCGCCTGAAGCCCGGCGGCACCATCATCGAGGCGACCGCCGGCAACACCGGCTTGGGGTTAGCCCAGGTCGGTCTGCCCAAGGGTTACAGGCTGATCCTGATCGTGCCCGACAAGATGTCGCGAGAAAAGATCCAGCATTTGCGGGCGCTCGGCGCCGATGTGCGCATCACCCGTTCCGACGTCGGCAAGGGTCATCCCGACTACTACCAGGACAGGGCCGAGGCTCTGGCGGCTTCGATTCCCGGCTCCTTCTACGTCAACCAGTTCGCCAATCCGGCCAACCCGTTGGCACATGAAACGACGACCGGGCCGGAGATTCTGTCGGCGCTCGACGGCGACGTCGATGCCGTCGTCGTCGGTGTCGGCTCCGGTGGAACGCTGACCGGATTGGGGCGCTTCTTCCGACGTGCGAGCCCGAAGACCCGCATGGTGCTGGCCGATCCGTTGGGATCGGTGCTCGCGCCGCTGATCAACACCGGCACCCTGATCGAGGCCGGCTCCTGGGCGGTCGAAGGCATCGGCGAGGACTTCGTGCCGCCCA
This sequence comes from Ancalomicrobiaceae bacterium, assembly GCA_031291575.1. Classification (GTDB taxonomy): domain Bacteria; phylum Pseudomonadota; class Alphaproteobacteria; order Rhizobiales; family Ancalomicrobiaceae; genus CAIYYN01. The sequence continues at coordinate 23,528 of JARLIT010000233.1, read as the reverse complement.
ACGCCGATCTCTCTCTCGTCTCGGCAGCCTATTCGATCCCGGATGCCGAGAGCATGGCAACCGCGCGCGACCTGTTGAAACGTGAGGGGATCCTCGCCGGCTCGTCATCCGGTACGCTGCTGGCGGCTGCGTTGCGTTACTGCCGCGAGCAGACGGAGCCCAAGCGCGTCGTCACCCTCGTCTGCGACACCGGCGCCAAATACCTGTCGAAAGTCTACGACGACGCCTGGATCGCCGAACAGGGCCTCGCCACGCGCGCCGCCTACGGCGATCTGCGCGATCTCGTCGTCAGGAGCCACCGCGAGGGCGGGACCATCACCGTTTCGCCTGAGGATACGTTGTTGACCGCCTACAAGCGCATGCGGGGCGCGGACGTGTCGCAATTGCCGGTGGTTTCTGACAACCGGCTGGTCGGCCTCATCGACGAAAGCGACGTTCTCGCCGCCGTCGGCACCAAGGCACAGGTACGAGACCACCGCTTTCTCAGCTCCGTGCGCGACGCCATGGTGACCGACCTGCACACGGTCGACGTACATCAGCCGGTCGCCTCGGTGCTGCCGCTGTTCGATCGCGGCGAAGTGGCGCTCGTCGTCGACGGCGCCGACTTCCTCGGCCTCGTCACCCCCGTCGATTTCATCAACCACCTGAGGCTGACGTCTTGACCGAGCGATTGAACCGGCTTGCCTTCTCCACCCGCACGGTCCACGGCGGCCAGAGCCACGATCCCACCACCGGTGCCGTCATGGTGCCGATCTACGCCTCCTCGACGTTTGCGCAATCGAGCCCTGGCGTGCACAAGGGCTGGGAATACGGCCGCACCCACAATCCGACCCGCCAAGCCTTCGAGCGGGCGATCGCCGACCTCGAAGGCGGCACGGCCGGCTTTGCCTTTGCCTCGGGGCTGGCCGCCATATCGACCGTCATCGATCTTCTCGATGCTGGCGACCATGTCGTGGCGACCGACGACATCTACGGCGGCTCGTTCCGGCTCCTCAAGCGCGTGCGCGAACGGACGGCGGGGATATCGACCTCCTTCGTCGACGTCTCCGACCTCGCCGCGGTCGAAGCCGCGATCACGCCCAGGACGAAGCTCCTGTGGATCGAAACCCCGACCAATCCGACGCTAAAATTGGCCGATCTCGATGCCCTGGCGGCGCTTGGCAAACGGCGCGGCATCATCACGGTCGCTGATAATACGTTCGCCAGCCCGGCAATCCAGCGGCCGATCGAGCACGGCATCGATATCGTCGTGCATTCGACGACGAAATATCTGAACGGCCATTCCGACATGATCGGCGGCTCGGTGGTGGTCGGCGACCGGCCGGAGTTGAAGGAGCGGCTTGCGTTCCTGCAAAACGCCGTCGGCGCCATCTCCGGGCCGTTCGACAGTTTCCTGGCGCTGCGCGGACTGAAGACGCTGGCGCTCAGGATCGAGCGGCATTCGGCAAACGGCCTGAAGATCGCCCGCTATCTGGAAGCCCGCAACGACGTCGTTCGCGTCATCTATCCCGGCCTCGAGAGCCATCCGCAGCACGAACTCGCCAAGCGCCAGATGTTGTCCTTCGGCGGCATCGTCACCGTCGAACTCGACCGCGACCTCGCTGGAACCAAACGCTTCCTCGAACGCACCCGCCTGTTCACCCTGGCCGAAAGCCTTGGCGGGGTGGAAAGTCTGATCGAGCATCCGGCAATCATGACGCATGCCTCGATCCCGCCGGAGCAGCGCGCGGCGCTCGGCATTTCGGATGGACTGGTTCGCCTTTCCGCCGGCATCGAGGACGGTGGCGACCTGATTGCCGATCTCGCCCAGGCACTGGACGCCGCGTGATTGGCCGCCAGGCACAGGACAAAAAGCACCCCGGTGGCAGGAAGACATGCCACCGGGGCGAAAGTTCACTGCAGCTTGAGCCTCAGGCGACGACGCGCGGGCGCGCCCGCTCGCCGCGCTCCGTCCGCTCCATCTGAACGACGTGTTCGGCCCAGCGCGCCGACCATTCCCGGAGCTCCGCCGGGGAGAGCGGCGTCGGCACCTTGGAGATCTCGTGGCCGGCGATGTGGCGGGCGAGCGCGCGGTAGACGTCGGCCTGCTCGGAGTGCGGCGCCGCCTCGATGGTCGTCTTGCCTGACAGTTCGGCCTGGGTGACGGTCAAGGACCGCGGCACGAACTGCACGATCGGGGTCGAGGTCTTGTCGGCAAAATCCTCGATGATCTCGCGCTGGAAGTCGGTGTTGATCGAATTGGCGATGATGCCGCCCAGAAGCGCGCCGCCGGAATTGGAGAATTTCTCAATGCCGCGGAACAGGTTGTTGGCGGCGTAGATCGCCATGAAGTCGGCCGAGGACACGGTGAAGACGTGTTCGGCGATGCCTTCCCGGACCGGCACGGCGAAGCCGCCGCACACCACGTCGCCAAGCACGTCGTAGATGACGAAATCGAGGTCGAGATCTTCGAACACGCGCTGCTGCTTCAACAGTTCGACCGCGGTGATGATGCCGCGCCCGGCGCAACCGACGCCCGGAGCCGGACCGCCCGCCTCGACGCAATAGATGCCGGCAAAGCCCTTGAACACCGCCTCGCGCGCGTCGACCCGGCGCTTCTCGGCCAGAAGATCGAGGACGGAGGGGATGTATTCGCCGCCGCGCAACGTGTTGGTCGAATCGGCTTTGGGGTCGCAGCCGAACTGCATCACCTTGTAGCCGGCCTCGGCTAGCGCTGCGGATATGTTCGACGTCGTGGTCGACTTGCCGATGCCGCCCTTGCCGTAGATGGCGATCTGCTTGGGTTTGCGGGACATGGGAAACTCCTGGCGAAATGGAAAGGGCGGTCAGCCGTGCGAGAAGGTCGGTTCGGTGACAAGGTCGTCGCCATAGAGCTCGCGGGTGTAGTCGCTCCCTCCAGGGACGCCGGCGGCGTCGGCACGACAGCGGTTGCAGTGGGTGAAGACCCTGAGATGTTTCGAGGCGGCGATTCTTGCCTTGTGACGGTCGATGAAGCTCGGCTCCTTCAGGCGCTTCAGTTGGTGTTCGGGAATGAGCGGGATGACGTTGATCATCCGCGCGCCGGCTGCTGCCACCGTCTCGGCGATCGAGCCGATGTGGTCGTCGTTGAGCGTCGGGATCAGCACGGTGTTGATCTTGATGGTGAGACCGAGGTGAGTGGCTTTCGAGATGCCGTCGATCTGATTGGCAATCAGCCGTTCGGCCGCTGCGATGCCGTCGAGTCTTCTGCGATTCCAGGCGATCTTGGGCGTGATCTCGGCCTGGATCGCCGGATCGACGGCGTTCACGGTAACCGTCAGCGTGGTGACGCCGGCCGCAACCAGTTCGTCGATGCGGGCCGGCAGCATCAGCCCGTTGGTCGAGACGCACAGCGTCAGCTCAGGGAAACGGGCATGGATCTTGGAAAACGTCGTGATGGCGTGGTCGCTGGCAAGCGGGTCTCCCGGACCGGCGATGCCGACGACAGCAAGATTGGGGATCAGGCGAACCGCCCGCTCGGTCACCGCCACAGCCTCGTCCGGTGTCAGCAGCCGCGCCGCCACGCCTGGCCTATGCTCGATGCGGTTGAAGTCGCGCCGGCAGAAGGCGCAGGCGATATTGCAGGCTGGCGACACCGGCAGATGCAGCCGTGCCGCCTTGGCGTGGCCTTCGGCCGTGGTGGAGAAGCAGGGATGGCGGCCCTCGAGGTCAGGAAAGGCGGGCACCATGGCTGTCTGCCGCATGGCGTGCGCGGTGCAGGCGGTCGGCGGCGAAGTCTGCTCGCTCATGCCACGTGCCTCTCAAACAGGCCGGGAAATTGAGCCAGCTCGCGCACCGTCTGATCGACCGGATCCTCGGTCTCGAAGGCAAGGATGCCGAGGTGATCGAGCCGGGTCAGCGCGCATTCGCCGATCTTGGCGACGACCACGGCGCGGCAGTCCGAGACAGAGGCGACGGAGGCTTCCATCAGCTCGTCGGCATGGCCCTCATCTCCAACGCGCGTCCCCGGCTGATGCGTCGCCGAACGACAGGCCGGCTTGTTGAGGCGCGTTTCGAGGAGGCGGGAGCCGGTCGGCGCCACCTCCCAGATCTCGAAACGGGTGGCGTAGCCGAAGTGCTCCGACACCCGCACGCCGGAATGCGTGCCGATGGCGACGCGCGCGGTTGGGCTCGGCGGGGAAACGGGCTCCGTCATAGCGCTGCCGTCTCCGGATTTTCTTCCGTCGACTGACGCACGACCGTCGTGTAGGTCCGCTCGAGCAGTTGTAGCGCACCGCGGTAGCCGACGTAGGAGCGGGCGATGACCACCTCGTCGGTCGCGGGATAGGAGATCTCGACCAGAGGCGCGCCGATCTCTTGCGCCACGCCGGCCTCCCAGGTCGAACCGAACAGAAGCGGGAGTTCGCCGATGCGCGGTTTGGCGCGGATGACCGCATGCGCGCGGTGGCCGTCCGCCTCGAACACCGGTTCGCCGTCAATGCCGGGGGCGAGATCGCGGAATGAGCGGTGGATCGTCTCGCGCTCGTGTTCCGGTGGGTTTTCGGTGAGGACGATGACGCCGGGGTTCAGGCCGAGATCGCCGACGAAGAACCGTGCCAAGCTCAACGCATAGGCGCTCTCACCGACGATGTTGACCTCGGAGGGCAGCTGGTACTGCGATGTGCAGCCGGCATAGAAATGGGCGAAATCGCGCAGGTAGTGGTAGTAGTCGCGCTCCTCGCGGGTGATGAAGGCCTCGACCGGACCGCTGTCGAGGTCCAGTTCCTCGGCCACTTGCCGCAAGAAGGCGCTCGTCGCCTGGGCACCGATCGGCACAGCCGGCACATGCAGGAACGGCTGGCCGTAGACGCTTTCAAGGTGCCGGGCGGTGGCGAGGCCAAGCCAGGGGGAGAGAACGAGATTGAGCGCGGCCGACGGGATCGCCCGCCATTCGGCCAGCCCCTCCGAGGCCGGGCCGAACAGGATGTTCACCGTGAGCCCGATGCCTTCGAGGATGCGGCGGATTTCTGTCAGATCGCCGCGCCAGAATGGATTCTGGTATGGGAGGAGCGACCAGACATTGACGAGGCGCTTTTGGGATCTCGGCGCAGGGCCCGCTTGTTTGGCGACGTATTGATCGAGGATCGCTCGGACGACCGTCTCGTGGCCGGTGAAATTGGTGCCGCGATAGCCGAGCGTTTCGGCAAACACGATCGGTACCCCACGCCGCTGGTAGCTCTGCACCACATTGGCCACATCGTCGCCGACGAGGCCCGGGATGCAACCCGACTGCACCACGTAGAGCTCGGCCTCCATCACTTTAAGCGTCGAGGCAATCAACTCGTCGAGCCGGTCGGCGCCGCCGAAAATGACTTCCTTGTTGCCGATATTGGTCGAGGGCACGTGGAATTCGCCGCCCTGATATCCGGAGATGCCGGAGAGCGCGTGGAACTGTTTCGAGGCACAGCCGGGGCCGCAGTGGCTGATCGGAATGGCGCCCTCTATGGCAATGACCGAAGTCAGCGCACCCAGTGCGCAGGCGTAGCGAACCTGTTCGATCGGGCCGGGGGCAGCGGAAAAGCTGCCGGCGATGTCGTCGTCGAAACGGGACTGGATGTTCATGGGGGGCTCCCGTTCACTCAGCGGCTTCGGCGGACAGTGCGTAAGGGTCCGTCTCGTTGAGCCACCAGTCCTGGTAGGGGAAACGGGAGTGTTCGGCGATCTGGGCGTAGAAGCGCCGGCGCGGCAGGACGCGCAGGATGGCGCGGCCGATGGTGATGAGGCCCTCGTAGCCGAGCCCGTCGTTGGAATAGAAGATCGGCAACACCGGGATACCCATCCGGCCGGCCAGGATCGCCATCGAGCCGGAATGGCGGCAGATGACGAAGTCAGGTTTGGCCCTGAGAATCGCCGCATGAGCCTGGAAGTGCTGGTCCGGACTGACGGTGAAGTTGGGCACGTCGCCCGTCGACTGCACGAGGTGCCCGAGCGAATCCTGTTCCGCATCGCCGCTGTCGGTGGTCGGGTCGTGGTGGAAGGAGAAGGCGTCGTCGACGGTGATGCCGAGCTCGCGCAGGTCGGCGATGAGGCCGTGGGCGAAGGCGGCGCCGGCGGCCACGAACCCGCGTTTGCCGGCGAGGAGCCCACGCAGCCGCTTGAGTTCCGGGGCGATGCGCTCGCGCTCGGCGGCGATCACCGCCTCGACTAGATGTTCGCGCTGGGTGAGGCGGGCGATGTCGCGCAGCCAGGCGTCTGTGGCGTCGAGCCCGTAGGGCAGGGGAGCCCGGATCTCCGGCACGCCGTATTCCTGTTCGAGCCCGGTCGCCAAGTACGACAGCACGAAGCACATGGTGACGGTCGCTGCCGCGGTCGACAGGTCCGCCAGCCGCTCGAGCGAATTTCCGCCCATCACCAGATTGACCTTGAGGCCAATGGGATTGAGGAGGGGCGAGAACACGTCCGGCCCGCCAAGGTGGATGACGTTGATCAGGTCGCCGCGCTTTTCCGTTGGCCGGTTCGGCACCAGCCGCCGCAGGATGCCGTGCTCGATCACGTCCCAACCGGACGACCAGTGCCGCGACTTGAAGCCCTCGCAGTGCAGGGCCACCACCGGAATGCCGATTTCCTCTTCCAATTGACGCGCCGTGCCGTCGACGTCGTCGCCGATGATGCCGGTGGCGCAGGAGGTGGCGACGAAGATGACGCGCGGATGGTGGCGGGCGTAGGCCTCGCGGATGGTCTGGGCCAGCCGGTCGACGCCGCCGAACACCATGTCCTGTTCGCTCAAGTTTGTGCAGATCGACTTCGGATCTTCCGGTTTCCAGCCGCGCCGGGCAGCCAGATCGCGCGAATAGCGCGAGGTGAACGACTGGCTCGAGGCGCAGCCGATCGGGGAGTGCTGAATGACGACGGTATCCTTGATGATCGTGGCGTTGGTCACCGCGATCTGCTCGGCACACATCGAAGCCTGGCTGTAGGGGCTGGACAGTTCGCACAGCCGCCGCCCGCCCGGTCCGCAATCGCGGCCGCAAGCGTAGGTGAAGGTGGAGTCCTGGGCGAGCTGCCGCGCGCTGCCCTGCCACTGCGTAATCGTGCCGAGCCGCTGGTCGCGGGTTTCGGCTTGCGGCGTCCTCAGGTTGATGGCCATCGGCGAATTGCTCCGTCCTCGATGCGAGAAGTCGGAGCCAAGCTGACCACAATCCACCTAAAGTCGATAGCTTTTATATTTTGAAAATGCCGGCTTGCTTGGTGGGTGCGAACTAATCGCGCCGGGTTTCGTGGAAGAGAATGGCAAATCCGGCCAAATACGTAGTTTCGGTGAGCGTAATTATCGCTAGGTACTGCGATAATTACTTATAATACAAAGGTCTTGGTGCAATTTCCGCGGATTTCGGCCCAATTGTCCCGCCCGAACGCGGGATCGGTCGAGGCTGGCGGGCTTGCAAACGGAGGGGCAGATCCCACATCAATTATCGCCGGAACCAGTCCGCCTGTTGGCGATCTCCCGTAAGAAACTACCGTGAAATCGGCAGATACGCAAAAAGCATGTCGCTCGCCGTGAAAGTTTAGGCGGTCAAGTCTTCAAACACGGCGCAGGACGTGGTCTTATCAACCCACTGGCCGAGACGGCCGGTCGCGGCCTTTGATCGACAGCTTGCGCCCGCGACGAAAAGCGCTAAAGCCCGCCTGTTCCGGCGGCAGGTGAGGAGCCTGGTTATGACCCGCATCTCTCCGAAGTCCTTCGACAGACAAGCATTCCCGGCACTCCGAGGAACCGGCCGAATGTCGAAATGCTGGTGTCGTCGCTCGCGCGACTGAAGCGAGCCCCTCTGACGAACCCGACTTGACCGATGAGCGCCGTCGTTCGACGTGCGCGGAGAGAGACTATGGCCAACGGCTATCTGCTTGAAATCGACCATCACGATGCCGGACTTCTTGTCCGCGAAGGTGGCGCCTATGCTTTCGTCTCCCTCGCCGGAGCCTTCCAGAGCCTCGACGGCAAGCTGTTCTCCAGCGTCGCCGATGCCGAGCGTGCTGCCCGACGGCTGGTGCGGCGCAGAGCGCTGGCGGCTGCAGCCTGACTGCGATTGCGTCCGTCCTCCCAAGGCGGCAACCTGCTGCCCCTCGCCGCACCAGGCGAGGGGCAGGGCGGGATCTGGTCAGGTCCGCGCTTCGCCAACCGGGGGAAAGTGGGCTGCGCCCAGGCGATCGGCGGGGCGGCGGATGTCGGAAAGCGAGCGCAACGTCGAGCCGGTGTAGTCGTCGCGGAACAGTCCGCGTGCCCTGAGGATCGGCACGACCTCGGCGGAGAACGTAGATCGGGCCGCTTCTCTCCTGCAATCGCGACGGTGCCTTCTGCGAAGGCTTCGATGCACGCCTCAAATTGACGCGGACGCAGACGATCATGGGAGGCGCGAGCCACTGCGACTTCCGCTACCGCTGGGACAGCGGAGAGGTCTGAGATGGGGCCTGGTCTCGGCGCAAGCCGAGCCCCTCGGCCTCAGCTCGGCATAGTCCCGCGAATCGGCGTCAGGCTGACGCTCCAGCACGATCGAACTGCCGTCCGGCGTTGTGATCCGGGTCCCAACACGTACGGCGCGCGACTGCCCGAAAGCGACGGCGTTGTCGCATTGGACGATTGGCATTGCGCCCTGCGGGAGTCACAGGTTGCGAGAGACGGGCGAGATCGTCTCGCGTCGAACTTAACACAACGAAAAATTGCTATTGCCTAGTCGATTACTAGGTAGGGGCTCAATTTGTCCCTTGCCAGCCATGAGTGAAAATGGGGAGCCACGAGACAAAGGAGATATCCGTGGCGATCGGCGCCAAGCGCGCCGCCATGGGCTCGACACTCTTGCGATCCCCCGGGCCGATCAGCCCGGACATGTAGAGCGGATCCGTCGATCGTCGCTTCCTGTGTCCAAGCAAATCGATGAAAGGCTTCAACCACTCCCGACAGGGCAAGGTCCCAATCCGTGTCGCGCCGTCCTCACAGGACACGCGTTCCAATCTCTTGGTTGATCAACCGCCAATCTGCCAAATTAGTGCTCGTGATTACGATCACATGATCGCGTCACATATAGAGTTCGCAGTTGCCATTCTTGGCAACCACTTTTCGACGCTCCAGCAATGGCTTGAATTGCGCGAAATAGCTATCGCGGCCCTCCTGACGACATTCGATGACGCCGCCGATCGGACGATTATCGAAAAACCGTTGCGGTTGCGCGATGACCGACTGTATCAGATCCTTTGACAGCCATTCCGGCACGGTAAGTGCCTTTCGCTCAGCATAGTAGGGAATGATCGAAGACCAATCGTCGCCAATAACAACTATTCCTGCATCCTCCGGCACCAGCCTTCGCGCGGACGCCGCGATCTCGACTCGGTTTAGCGAGACATGCCTCGAGTTGTCATAATAATAGCCGTAGAAAAACAGGAGCTGTCCCACTGTCATGACCGAAATCGCAGTGACGAGAGCCGTTCTGTTTTCGCTGAAGACACTCTCTCCGAACAAGAAGCCGAGCAATACGATTGCGAAAACCCCATTTGCCGTCTGATAGTAGTCATGAACAATATGTAAGTTGGTAAAGATCAAAAATGGTAGCAAGAATGCAATCAATAGCGCTGCAGCACAGCCACGATGCTCAGGTATGAGCGATAAGACAAATTTGGCAACAACGTACTCTTGGCCTTTCCGCCAAATAATCATAACGACGGCGACCGTGCCGAGCACGAACGCGGACAGACCGAATACATTGATCATTGTCCGCGCCAGGATGACATCCACCCAGAGATGCTGGCTGATTCGCTGTTCGCCGGTGCCGAAGTTCCAGGTGGCCAAAGACACCGATGTGAGCACGCCGGCGACCGGGTTGGCGAGCTTGACTGCATCCGAATAGCTCACCCAGGCAATCGCCGGACCGAATGGCCCTAACAACAGCACAGCCATCGCCAGAGCACTAATGACGCCGATGCGGTCGATGCCACGTCGGACCATCTGCCAACAACAGAAAAGAAAATAGACGCCGCCCATGAACGCAAATGCCGGGAAAGTCGTCGCCTTGACCAGCAGCGCAGCCGTCCCGGCAAGTAATGTCAGAACAAATAGGGCGACAGACGCCTTTTTGCTAAAAGAGATAAACAGTGATAGCCAAGCAAATCCAAAAAATACCGCGCACGTCTCAATCATGAACGTCATCCCCCAAAATATATAGAGGGGTGATGCTAGAAATAGAATCGATGTAACGTAATAGGCACGATCCTTAATATTCAACTCGGCAAATATACGCTTGATCGGCCAAAGGCATCCGATGAAGAAGGCAAACGACACAAGGCGCCCCGCCCCATCAAGTGGCATGCCGAGATAGGCAACGGCAGCAACGCACCAATGATAGAGCGGGAACTCGAACGGCAGCGCCCATGGAGCACCAAGGACCGGGGTTTCGTATGTTAGCCATGATCCTCCGTGCAGCATCCAATAGACCGATATGGCCGTTTGAGCCTGCCGAAAATCATGAAATCCGGCGATCGGGAGGAATAGCCCAAAAATCAAGAATAAAAAGTCGTGGACCAAAAGTACAACGATTATAATACGCAGTAGATGGGTCGTGTCAGTTTGATCTGCGGTGGGCGCGGGCGCTGTTTCATTGCTCAGCATGCAATTGTTTCCTCAGCTTGACGCCTTTCACGCGAAATGCGGCAACGACAGGCTTTGCCGATCGGCGGGTTGCGACGTCATATTGCGTTTCACCGTGCCAGACAACCCGGTCAGTCCAGGCGGGATCGAATACGCTCAAAGGTATCTCGCTGCGGCATTCGCCACCATCGTGAGCGCGCAGGCCGGCGTCAAAGGCCGGGACCGGAATTCAGACGCTTTTCGCGCGCCAAATCAGCCATACACATTGCAAAGGCGCACGGGCTTCAATTGTGTCAGACCGTATTTGACAGCTATCCCATTGATTCATCGCGCTCTTTCATCTCGGCGCCAGATAATCATTCGAATTCAATGACGTGCCTGCGATTGAGTGTTGACCTCAGCGGTTCCTCAATAGGATCCGGTAGGTTCCGAACACCGCAACTTCGGAATATTCATTTTTGAGGTCGTCATCAAGGATGTGGACGCCGCTGCTCAACGCCGAGCCGTTCGGCTCCATCACGTTATCAAAGCGCGACGTCAGCACCACATAGCGAACGTTCCGGTGCTGGAGTTCGCGAACCATCTCGAGTTGCAAGACGTTCGTTGTCTGCAGGCCAGGATTATAGTCATACCATTTTGTCGCCGGTTGCCGTTCGGCGAGGAAATAGAATGAGATGTCACTGACGAAGATCTTGTCGTGGCGCCCCGTGCCGACAAAGATCGGCTCGTCCGGTTCCGTCCTGGCTCTGACGTACTCGATTGCCCTCGCCTCGTCGTCGGGGATTGCGAACATCCCGGCGCGGTCGACGTGCGGACCGGCATCCTGTGGGGTCGGTGCGCGACTGGTTACGGCCGCCCGCCAAATGGATCCTGTGAGCGCGCCGCCTGCGGCAGCCAGCGTGGTGATAGTCGCCAACAGCAAAGCGATACTACCAATGACGGTCACCCACGTGAAGGACCGTCGGTCGGAGATCGCGCGCGTGACGATGACCGTGAACACAATGAGCGATAGAATGACTGACACGCTCATGTGCAGGGCGCTTACGCGCACGATGCCCTTGAAGAACATGACAACGGAGAGCAAGGCTGCAAGATGGACCATCCATGGTGATCCGCCATGCAGCGACCGACCTGCGCGCCACGACTGGAGCGAAGCAATCACGTAGATGCCCATCACGAGGATCGGCAGATAAACAACGTACTCCGAGACGGGCGCGTGGCGGAGCGGGAACGGCAGCCCGCGGTTGGCCCGATAGGCTGCGGCTGGGAACTCGATAACCTGGAAAATGAGATCCTGTATCGTGCCGGTCCACGCGTAAAACATCAGTAACGGCAAAGCACATACTGATGCGCCGATGATGAAGGGAACGAGTGTCGCAGCAACGGCGCCGGAGAAGTGCTGGCGTTCGCCGCGGCTGGTCGCAGCCACGCGCCAGAATAGCACGAGGGCAAGGGTGCTGGCCGCCGCGATCCCGATGTCGTATCGGAATAGGAAGACGAGCCCCGCGACAACTCCGGCCAGGAATGTGCGTCCGATGCCTCCGTCTCTGGCAAGCAAATGTATCGCCACGAGGATCAGCAGGAGGGAAAACCAAAGCGGGTATCCGTGCGCACCAAGCGTGCAGAGCCAGACCAATGTGGCGAGGCTCACGATCAGCGCGCCGATGAAGTTCGTCGCATCTCGACAGAGGCGATAGACGACGGTGACGATCAACGTCTTGGTGAGCACGTCGATCAGTCGCCCGGCAAGGATGTTGGTGCCGAACAGCTTGAATCCCATTGCCGTAAGGGCAAACTGGGCGGGCCCGTAGAGCGTATAGAAATCGCGGTGCGGTATTTCGCCGGCGATGAGATTTGTCGCGCCGACAAGGATCAAGCCCTCGTCATATGGGTTCACGTCGGCGCGCATTGTCGCCGCCAGGCAAGCGAGCGAGACGGCGAAAAGGGCGAGGACTAGCAATTTTGACTGCAGGTAACTTTTGATAGCCCCGACGTTCAATGCCCGTCCCTCCTGTTTGTCATCTCGGCTTTACGCCGAATCCATCCCGATAGAAACGACTTGGATATCCCGAGCGCGATTGGGTCGGCAGCCTATTGACATGCAATCCGTTCGCGGCAGCCGAAGTTCAATCAGATTTGCAGTCGCGTGCCTCAAGCACGGTGATCGCGATCATTCCGACCAGGATTGCGAACCACAGGGTTGCGATCCGGATGACCACGGCGACGGTGGTGCCGATGTCGACAGGCACGGCGTAGGTGGCCAACAGCACAATGACTGCCGCTTCCGTAGCGCCGATGCCACCAGGCAGCATCGACGCCGCGCCGATCAGCATGGCGGCCGGCAGGATCGCGGCGGCATCGACGACGGGCACGGAGACGTCGAGGTGCTGCAACACCAAGAGGAACCCGCAGGATTGCAGCCCCCAGGCAACGAGACCGTAGACGAGCGCCACGGCAATGGGGGTGGGGCGCAACAGCAGGCGCGTCTCGATCAGTCCGCGTCCGAGCGCCTCGACCGCCGCACCCGCTCGGATGTGGCCCCGACGGCCGAGCCAGGACACCACGGCGAGCGCGATCCCGCCGACGTGGCTCAAAATGAAGACGAAGGCAAACACGACGGCAATGAGCAGGAGCCCGGCCGAATAGCCGGGCGCCGTCAAGGCGATCGGCGCGGAGATCAGCCCCAGGGTCAAGAGGTCCATCAGTCGCTCGAAGATGAAGCTCGACACCACCGTATCGGCCTGAACGCCGAGACGCGCATAGTAGCGGATGCGGACGAGTTCGCCGACTTTGCCCGGGCTCGCTGTAAAGGCGAGGCCGGAGAGATAGGCGGCGAACCCGACGACGAGGGGAACGCGATGGCCACGCCGGCAGAGGAGCCAGTGCCATCGGGCAAACCGGATGACAAAGGACAGCAACACCAGCGCCATCAGCACGGCGAGGATTTCACCGAGTCCCGCAAGATCACTCACGGCGAAACGGCCGCGATCGACGGCGACCAATACGCCGATGTAGATCGCGGTGATGGCGGCCCAGCCCCAGAGGGCACCACGCAATCGCATCAGGCTTTTCCGGCGAACGTGTACATGCGATGGCCGAAATAGCTGAGCACGGCCGGTGCCAGCAGGCCGATGGCATGGGCGACGTCTTCGCTATGCCAGGTGAAGCCGATGTTTGGGAAGAGGAGCCGCGCCAAGCCGACGCTGATCAACCAGACCAGGCTCCCCGAGACGACGTTCACCGCGGTGAAGCGCAACAGTTCCCGAGCCCACCCTCGCCCTGAAGGCTGAAACACGAACAACCGAGCAAGCCCATAGGCGGTGATCATGCCGATGAGATAGGCGACCGCCACCGCGATCTCGAAGCGAACGACATGGGACAGGAGCCAGCGGCTGGCGAGGTTCAGCATGGCGGACGTACCGCCGGTCACGAGAAAGCGCAAGAATTCGTTGGTCATGGCCGGGCGGTCCGCCAGGCGGGCGGATCGTCGATGGCCCGAGCCATCAGTGCGCCATAGCGCACACCTTCGGATATGCCGCGGTCTTCGGGGTAATAGAAGCACGTATCGGCGATCTGCAATCCGGCGACCGGGGTCTGGACCGGCGGAATCCGCGCGCCAAAGCCGGGCGGGCAGACGGGTTGGGCGTGGCGCAGCCGCCCGGCGCGTGCGTCGATGAGATCGGCGTCGGAGAGCTCGGGGTTGATGAGCTTCAGATAGCCGAAGGCTTCCCCCAACAGCTGGTCGTCGGACTTCTGCCAGTTGGGATGGGTCACCGGCATGTAATAGGGCACATAGACGATGGTGTCGCCGGTCGGACGCAGGTTGGAAAATTCGACAAGTCCTGGAATTGCGATGCGTTCATCGGAGATGTTGATCCAGAAGTTCGGCGAAACCGATCGGCGGAGTTTGTAGATCAGGCAGACGACGCCGATGTTGAGGATGTCGTCATAGGCGGCCTTCGAGGCTTCCGGCAGGCTCGGCACCATGTTGGCGACGAATGGCGTCGGCACGGTGGAGATCACCGCATCGAAGTCTTGCGTCGCTCCACCGGCGACGACGCCGGTGACGCGGCCGTCCGTGCTGAGGACTTCGCTGACCGGTGCATTCAGCCGGATGGTGCCGCCGAGGCGCTCGATCGCGGCGACGAGCGCCGTCACCAGCGTCTCGCTGCCGCCCTCGATGTAGCCCAGTTCCTCCTGCATCAACGAGCGGCGCGACGATCCCAGCCGCTTGATCCGCGTCCATACCCAGGCGGCGGAGATGTTGTCGGCATGCTCGTAGAACTTGAAGCGGAACAGCGGCTGCCACAGCTTGGCGTAGACGTGTCGCCCACACCAGGCTTCGATCCACGTCTTGGCGGATACGTCCTCCAGCTTGCCGGCCGACGTCCGCTTCACCGACAGGAACATCATCAGGCCGTAGCGCAGCTTGTCGATGAACGACAGCCCGGGAAAGCGCAGGAGCGCCACCGGATTGCCCCAGGCATGCAGCTTGCCGTCGACGAAATAGCCCATCGCGGTTGGCACCCAGCGCATGCGGTCGGCGATGCCGAGTTCGCGCATCAGCTCGAAGGTTGGCTGGTCTGGCTTGCAGACGAAATGGTAGTAGCGCTCGATCGACAGGCCGGCGAAGTCGAAATGCGCCGCCATGCCGCCGGGCACATGGTCGGCCTCGAACACCGTCACCTGGTGCCCGGCCTTGGCGGCATGATAGGCGGCAGCGAGCCCCATCACTCCGGCGCCGATGATCGCCACTCGCTTCACGCTCAGAACTCCAGTTCGATGGTGGCATAGGTCGGATCGCGGAATGTCGTCGTCAGCGCTTCGGCCAGCGGTGTCGGCGTGACGCCGAACAGGCCCGGCCAATCGATGACCTCGAACACGTCGGGGGTCACCAGCGCCTCGAGCTGCTTCGTGGTAAACGGCGGGTTGCGGTCGAACAGCGCATAGATCGTCAACAATAGCCAGAACAGCGAATAGGGGATGCGAACGATCGCGGCCTTGGCGCCAACCGCCGTCTTCACTGCGCGAATGAGATCGATGTAATCGATCGACTGCTGGCCGGTGATGTTGAACGCCTCGCCGGGGCGCGGGCGTTCGATGGCCGCGATGATGATGTCGCAGAAGTCGCCGACGTAGAGCGGCTGGCGCAGATAGCGCCCGGAGCCCGGCACGGGAAACAGCGGCATGCGCCGCATGAAGCGCGCCAGCCAGCCCAGGTGCTTGCGATCGAACCAGCCGAACATCAACGTCGGGCGCAGCACGCACACCGGCAGCCCGTTGGCGACGACCAGCGCCTCCTGCGCCTTCTTCGATTCCGTATAGAAGTCATGCGCGATGGAATTGACGACCGAGGAGGACATGTGGACGACAGTGCCGATGCCATGTCGTTTCGCTGCGGCAAGAACGGTCTCGGTCGCAGTGATGTTGTTGCGGAGGAACGGCGCCTCGTGGATGGCGCCTATCTGTGCGTGGTTCAAGACCAGCGTATCGGCACCGGCGAAGGCGTCCTGCCAGTCGCCGGGCTCGGCCAGGTCCGCCTCGATTATCGTAATGTCGGGGTGCAGGCGGGCGAGCGTTCGGGTATTGGCCGGATGCTTGTCGATGGCGACGATATGGCGACAACCGCGCTGCTTGAGGCGGGGGATCAGGTTCTGCCCGACCAGTCCAGCCGCACCGGTGACGACGATTCTGCGGTCCTCGAAGCTCAGCAAAGCGGCCCCCCGGCGTTCAAAGTTTGGTGCGGTGGAACAGCGACGCCGGTACGAGACGGATGACCAACATGATCCATCGCCAGATCCCAGGCGCATAGACCACCGGGCCGCCCTTGTCGGCGGCCTTGACGATGATCGCTCCGATCCGCGCTGGCTTGGCCCACAACAGGCCTTTGCGGGCAACAGCGGCCGTCATCGGCGTATCGACAAAGCCCGGCTTGATCAGCACAGCCCGCGCCCCCTGCTGGGCCAGCCGATGGGCGATGCCTTGCACGAGCACCCCGAGACCGGCCTTCGACGCCCCGTAGACATAGTTCGACAGTCGGCCGCGATCACCGGCAACAGATCCGATGACCACAAGCGTGCCGGAGCGCTGCCGCTCAAGCACGTTGGCGGCAGCCAAGCACCAGGCGGCTGCACTGGTGAAGTTGGTGCGGAACACCTCGGCCGCAGCCTGCGGTGTGGTCTCGGCGGTCCGCTGGTCGCCGAGCACGCCGTAGGCGACGAGCACTACATCGACGCCGCCGAGATCGGCGACGATTGTCGCCAGTTCGGCTTCGGCGTCGGCGGAGGCACAATCGAGCGCGACGAACGTCGCCGCTGCCGCGCCCCGCACAGCCAGATCCGCGGCAATCGCCTCGAGCCGTTCGGTGTTGCGCCCGACGAGTACCAGCCGGCCACCCGCCTTGGCCCAACGTCGAGCAGCGGCTTCGGCGATTGCCGAAGTCGCGCCGAGGATCACAATGCGCTTCGCCGCGTCAGTCATCGAGCGAGACCCTTCTCCAGAAGTCCGAATTCACCCTGGGATCCTTGCACGCAGCGACTTCGCGCCAACGCGGGAACGACTGTCGGAACATCGGCGCCGGCATGCGTCCGTCCTTGGCGGGGTAGAGCGCACCACCCGCCTCGGCGACGATGGCGTCCAGCGTTCGCATCAGCGCCAGCGTCTCGACGCCGCGGTTGGGAAAATCCAGCGCCAGGGTCGAGCCGGGCCGCGGAAACGACAAGAGCCCTGGCGAGGTGCGCTCGCCGAAGGTTTTTAGCACCGCCAGAAACGACGCCTGTCCCGACTTGGCAATCCGATCGAGCAGCGAGCGGATGACGCCCCGGTCGCCGCCCGGCGGAATGACACATTGGTATTGCAGCATGCCGCGCCGACCGTACAGCCGGTTCCAGCTGCTGACGGCGTCGAGCGGGTAGAAGTAGGTGGCATAGTGCTGTAACTGGCGCCGCCGCTGCAGCTGATGGGCGCGGAAATATACCTCGTTGAAGGCGCTGACCGTCAGCCGGTTGAGCGCGATGCTGGGAAACTCCACTGGCACGGCCTTCCAGCTGGCATCCGAATGCGCCTCGTAGACACCGTCCGTCGCCCAGTTGGCGCGGGTGAAGGCGCCGCGGCCGGTGTGGGCGCCGCCGCTCATGCAGTCAATCCAGGCGACCGTGTGCTCGTGGCTGACGACGCTTTCGCTGGCGATCGCCCAGAACTCGTCGAGCGAGCCATAGGGGATGATCTCGACATCGAGCCGGCTGCTCGGAACCGGCACCAGCTGCAGATCGACCCATTCGATGATGCCGGTCAGGCCGAGGCCGCCGATGGTGGCGGCAAACAGCGCGGCCTCGGCGTCAGGACCGATCGTCCGCCGCTCGCCGGCCGTGACGAGGCCGAGGGCGCGTACGCTGCAGCCGATCGATCCGGCGCGGTGGTGGTTCTTGCCGTGCACATCGTTGGCGACCGCGCCGCCGATGGAAACGAAGCGCGTGCCCGGCGTCGTCGGCAGGAACCAGCCGTGCGGCACCACGATCTTCAGGATGTCGGACAGACTGATGCCGGCCTCGACCACAAGCCGGCCGGTCGTCCGATCAAATGCGATCAGCCGGTCGAGCCCGGTCATGTCAATGAGACCGCCGGGACCGTTCAGGCACGAATCGCCATAGGAGCGCAGCAGACCGGTGGCGAGGACGCTCGACACCGTATTGCTCTGCGTTGCGGCCGGCAGCTGATCGCGAAACGCCGGACGGAACACGCGCTGCGGCTCCCGCCTGACACGCCCCCAGGACACGACATTCGATCGATCGGCAAAAGGCGCCCGTCCATCAGCGCTCATAGCACACACCGCCGTTGCAACCGCTCGTTCGATTGGCATGCGAAGGTCGCTCAGGCAATAGGCAATTGTGCACGGCAGCGGCGTGCCGCGCCGATGTGTGGCCGCGGCGGGCTCAGATTGCCGCAATCATGACAATCGCAATCAAGGCAAAGGCCACCAGGCTCGTGCGGTCCTTGAGGGCGAACAGAATCGGATCGTCGTCCATCAGCCGGCGGTCGGCCAGCATCAGCGTGCGGCCGAGCCAGTAGAGAAGGGTCGGGCAGACGAACCACAACACCTGCGGATGGCGATACAGCTGCCGCACGGTATCGGACGAAATATAGAGGGCGAACACCGTGACCGCATTGAAGCCCGTGGCCGCCGCCAATGCCATGATGACGCCAAGGTCCGACTTGCGGTAGTTGCGGTTCGATGGGTCGGGCAGATCGGCGTCCAGCCGGGTGGCGAGTTCTATGTAGCGCTTGACCAGCGCCAGCGAGGCGAACACGAACATCGAAAACGCCAAGAGCCACTCGGAAACGTCGACCGAGATGGCGGCCATGCCGCCGACGACGCGCAATGTGTAGAGCGTGGCGAGCACCACCACATCCAGCAGCATCTTGCGCTTGAAATGGAACGTGTAGGCGGTTGTCAGCACGAAGTAGCCGAACAGCACCGCCGCGAAGCGCGGATTGATGGCCAGCGCGATACCGCAGGCGACAATGAGCAGCCCTATGGCTACTGGGACCGTAGTCAGGATCGGGATGGTTCCCGCCGCCAGCGGGCGGTTCTTCTTTGTCGGATGCTTGCGGTCGGCGTCGAGGTCGGCCAGATCGTTGACGATGTAGACGGCCGACGCGGTCAGGGAAAATGCCAGGAATGCGCCGATTGCGGCCAGGATCGTCGCGACATCGAACCGGTGGCTGGTGAGGACCGGCACGAAGACGAGCGCGTTCTTGGCCCACTGGTGGAGGCGGAACTCACGGATCCAGGCGCGCAACACGTTGCCGGCAGGTTCTAGCACCTGGACGTTTGAGCCGGCCGAGGCCAATTCGCGGCGCACCGATGCCGACGGCTCGACCGCAATCCCGGCCCGTGCCACGGCCCACACCGGCAGATCCGCCCGGCCATCGCCGATGTAGTCGAAGCTCTTCTCGCCGAAGACTTCGACGAGGCGCTTGGCCTTGGCGCGCGACGACAGGTTCTCGCTATCGTTCGAGGCGAACCAGCCGTCGGCGCCGACGTGCGCGGCGATCGCCGCGACGTAGCGCTCGTTGCTGGCCGAGGCGATGAATACTTTGCGGCCCTCGCGCCTCGCTTCGTCGATCAGAGCGACAACACGATCATCATACGGCAGATGGGCGACATCGATGGGAGTATCGGCGGCGATTGCGGCCTTCAACGCCGCCTTGCCACGGCCGATGAGCATAAGGTGGCATGCCAGCCGCAGCGGGTTGGCCGCCAGCATGGCGAAGGCGGATTCGGCCAGCAGGTCGGAGCGTACGAGCGTCCCGTCGAGGTCGACCACCAGCGGACAGTTCGATGCCTCGCCCCCCGGATTGACCGGCTCCGTGTGGTTGCGATACTCAGCGGAAGGCTGCGGAATCGACGCAACCGGCCCAGCCGCATCCATATCGACATCAGTCATCGCGCGTCTCCCTTTGCCCGCGCAGAACATCTGTCGACGCTGAACGCCGCGCGGCTCCCTCCGGCGGCAACTGCGCAGCGATTGGCCGCTCCCGGAAAATTGACAAATCCGACACGAGGCTGTCCATCCTGATCAGTCTCAGGCAACAAACGGCGGGCAGCTGCCTTACTTTGCACATTCGCGGGCCGGGCGTTCGTGTCTGCCGTGGGCCTAGCCGACCACGCTTCACCCCTCGTGGGACGAAAGCCCTCCCGCACAAGCGAACCGCCGATCCGTTCAACTGTAGCTCGAATAAGCCCGGCGCGACGACCGAACCTCCGCCCCGGGAGTGGGAGTTGCTTCTCACTTTGCTTCCCCCTGGTCAAGATCGCCTGCCCCGACATACTCGGTACGGGCAGGAGGTAGGCCGCCTGGCGAACAATTCTGAAATCGTCCGTATCGACATCTATACAGACACACAGGTCAGCCGGCTTGAGATCGTGGAGCCTGGTGATCGGCGACGTTTCACCGACGAGGCGAAGCTTCGGATTGCAGCCGAGAGCTATTCGGGTCGTCGTTTGGGATCAGCCGCCGCTCGCAAGTACGGGATCACGCGCTCGCAGTTGAACGACTGGCGAAGCGCCGCCCGGGCAGGGCGTCTTGGTCCGCCTCCTGTTGATGGGGCGGTCCAGGCGGTGATTATACCAGACACATAGGCGTTCCAAACCGCCTGAACCTAACCGCCTACGCCACGGCACTGAAAGATGGGGCCGCTCTCGCCTGCGAACTCGGGACGGGCATCCGCGGGTGGTCGGCTTCTTCGCCGGAGCCGCTCATGCGCCGCGGTTGTGGAAGCCGATGATGAACGCCCATTCCGAGACCGGCAACCTCATCTCGCCCATCCGAGGCGCCAACCGCCTCCGCTCCACGGCAAACGACCTCAGCGACGTTGCCAACGCCGACCTCGCCATTCGCGACCACTTCATGCCGCGCCGCGTCCAGGCCGTCCGGCGACGCTGAGCCGAAGTCAAATTACATCCAACGTGCTCTGCTCGTAGCACTCACGCTGCGGCCGATTCTGGCAATCGTTTCGTAGTGCGTCAAATAAGTGCGGGCCAAGGATTCCACATCGTACATCGCGCCAAGCTTCCGCGCACATTGGGCAAACCTTGCGCGCTTCCCTGGATCGAGGATCTCTTCCATCGCAGACGACACGCTGGAAACGAAAGTCGCGGTGTCGGCGCTGAATGGAACGAGGAGTCCGGCAACGTCATCGCCCGTTTCGTCGGCCTGCGAGATCATTGCGGCAATTTCACCGATATCCGTGGCTACGATCGGGGTGCCTACCTGCATCGCCTCGATGAGGCACAGCGGGTATGATTCTCCCGAAAAGCGCGTCGGAGCCAGCGCGATGTCGCTCATCCGATAGATCGCGTGCACATGCGGCTGGAACCCGAGAAATTTCACGCGCGAGTGACCTGCCGCAAGACGACGGGCCTTATCGGTCTCGGGTCCATCCCCCGCTAGCACCAGCGCCAGATCGTCGTGCGGGCGTCGCCTTTCCAGTTTCAGAAAGGCCTCCACCGCCTCCTCCCACCCCTTACCTTCGACGCCGCGCGCGACCAACGCAAAAACGATGGAAGTCTTCGAAATTCCCAAATCGTCCCGAGTCGGGCATCGTCCTGTATAATCGACCGGAACCGCATTCCTCATCTTTATGAATTTGTTCCGATCGATTCTAACGCCATTGAACGGGGTCAGGTTTTTCTCCGTCAAATAGACGAACAAGTCAACCTTGCGCGCAATTACCCCAATTTGCTTGGCTGGAATGCGCATGCATTCATAGGATCCGTGCAATGTGACAATGTAGGGTACGGAAATCTGTCCTTCTCCGAGCATCATTACGTCGGCGCTCGCCACGTGCGAGTGAACAACTGAAACGCCCGCATTGACGATAAAATTGCCGATACCTGCTCTGCGGACATTGCTGGCCTTGTAGACTGGAATTCCCGGGTCCAACATTCTGCGAACATCGCATTTGTCCGTAGAGTCGGACAATTGCAGAACTGACACCATCACCCCGATGCGACGCAACGCATTGGCAAGGTGGATCGGGAGTAGTTCCCCGCCTCCATAAGTAAACCCGAGTATGACTATCAAGACATGGATGTGTTTCGGGCGCCCATGTAACACAGTGTTCCAGTCGGCCAATTTATCGAAGTCTACGTTCGTTAGGCCCGCTTGCCGGAAAACGGCCCGGCACGAGGCGATGAAGTGTCGGTTCGTTGCATCCGGGACAGACCATCGCTCACGAATGGCGAGCGCTAGCCGGGCGTATTCCCTATAATAATCTGCAGATTTCTGCGCCTCGACAGACGTATTGTTTGAGTGAATCCGAAAATAGGAAATAGCGGCAGCCTCATAAGCAATCTGTCCGCCACCCGGCAGGGCCGCATACAGATACCAGTCCCCCATGACCTTGTACGTCTTCGCCGTTTCCCAAACTTCGTCAGGAATGGAAAAGCGCCGCCAAACGCTTCCTCCGACATTTGCGATGAGGTTCTTGACCGAAAAGGCGCCGGCGAACCATTCACGAGCGGGACGGACGATCCTATTCTCCCAAATACCTGGTTCGGCCGAGTTCCGATAGTGATCGAGCCCAGGTTTCATTCTGCCAAATTCGTCAGCGTATTGGATTTGCCCGAAAGCCAACATAACGCTCTCGTCGTCGAACGCCGAAACAATCTTCTCCAGAAAATCCTCCTCACAGAAATCATCACTTTCACAAATCCACACCAAGTCGTAAGTCGCCGCCTCGTGGCCACGCCTCCACTGATTGAAAACGCTCCCTGAGCGCGTTTCATTGAAGATCGTTCGGATCAAATCAGGATAACGATTGCGATATCGTTCGATGATATCCCGACTGTCGTCATTGGATGCATCATCGAGGATGATGATCTCAGAGACAGGATACGTCTGTGAGAGGATGCTATCGAGACGCTTTTCGAGGAAGCGGGCATGATTATAGTTGGGGACGATAGATGTGATCTTCAAGTTTTGCGCCGAAGGAGGAGTTGCCTCGGCAGCCCGTCCTCCATTAGGCAGCGCTTCCGCACAGATGAGCTCGTGAAGCTGGTCGATCTTACGAGCGAACGCAAGTGGACAGCGCTTGTCGGCAGAGCGAGCAAAACTGGCCCGACGTCGTTCTCCAAAGACCGGGATCTTTGATAGACTGCGCAACAAATGTGAAAGAAGTAGACGCCGCAGGAGCTTTGCGAATGATGATCGGCTTTGCCAATGTCCTGCCCGGATAGCAGCAATGTCAGCGGTCCATTGATCAATTTTTGCCCTATCCACGGACGTTCCTCGCATGTCGGCAAGTGCGCGCAGAACTTGCCGCGGGATCTTCGGCCGAAAATTACGATCGCCGCGCAACCGTTGCAACAGCGCAAAAGCGGCCCCGCCGTAGGCTTCTCGACTGAGATGGATCGCCGCGTGCCTTTGGGCTT
>JARLIT010000232.1 GCA_031291575.1 Ancalomicrobiaceae bacterium | reverse complement strand
TCAATCGGCGCGGATCTACAGCGCGATCGCGTGCGTGGCGGCAAACGCGGCAACAAAGATGGGTCCCAGCAGTGGCAGCAGAATATTCGCAATCGCGTAGGTGACGGTGTAGCCGATCACCAGAACCGGGTTGCCGGCGACGGCTTCGGTCGCATTGATAGCCGGCGTGCCGGCGTGCTGACCGGCGATGGCGCCGCGGAGTATGGCAGGCTCGATATGCAGCAAAAAGCGGCCGATATAGAGCGAAGCCAATGGCGGCAAAAGCGAAAGAGCCGCTCCAGCGAGGGGAACCGTCACCATGCCGATCAATATACCGACCATCAGTCCCCCGCCCAGATAGACGAATCCGGTCACAGTGTCCGGGGCCTTGGCCTCACCGAGAAGATGTGCCGCTCGTGCCACATCCTCCGGTTTGCCGAACAGCCGCAACACGTCACCTAAGCGCGCTTTGGAGCCTGGTAACAGCGGCAGAACGCGTTCTACGCGCGTGATCCCTGCGAGATACATGCCGTGGCAATCCGACGTCCGCAGGAACGTGATGATGTCCGCCATGGTCGACCCTGCTCGAGTTTGGAACAATAGGTGATAGCCGGCCAAGGGTAGGACGCATCCGGGCGGAGAACTCGACAATGATCAAACAGGTTGCGTCATTTTTGGAGCGATGAATGTTGGAACTTAATGGGATGCGATAGAAGAAAGAATATATCACCCGTATCTCCGCGTTCGAAGTAACTAGCTGTACCGTTGTCCTCTTTCTGCGTCGCGAGGGTGCCAATCAATCCCTCCTTCGTGAATCGAGGGTGTCCGCTAATACTGCAGCCATCGCCTAAGCTGCCGTTCTCTATTGTGACCGCCTCGATTCCCTCGGGAGTGGGGCGGAAGGTTGCTATACAGCTAAAGGTGTAGGTGTGCCGCAGATGCGCTACGTATGCCAAATGCCCGGTGAGCACTCCGTTTGCTTGAAGCTCAAGCGTTAGAACTGCATCCGAATTTGCCCACATTCCTGCGAATGGTGATGCCGGAGCGGGAACGATCGAGTTCAAGAATGCGATGCGGTCGGCGTATTCGGCGTCGAGCCAGGAGAGCAGCGTCTCGTGACTGTCGGGCGACTTCCTATTCTCGCGACCAGCTGCAATCTCATCGCTCAATTCGTTCCAGGTCTCGGGTTCTGTTCCCAGCTTATAGCTGATGAAATGCAGAAAGATCCCTTGGTCCAGCATTTCGATGAACCGACGCTCATCCTTCTGCAAAAGCGCGAATGCCTTGGCATCGAGCCGCTTCCGAGCGGCGGCATATGCTTGGTTAAGCCGCTTATCGGCAGCCTGCAGCTTTGCGTCGATGTGGAGCGCCGTCTCGAGGTAGTTTTTCTCCCCAGCCGACGTCATATGGCTCGACAGCACCATAAGCATCAGGAAGGGCGGGCAAATCTTCAGCATGGGGGCAAGCTCAGTTCGTCCGTGCGGGGCTTGTGGAGAAGTGGTTGGCTGAGGGGCTTCATTCATTTCAGCGCTTTTGAGACTATTCCAAGGTTTTCGAATTCGTATAGTGGCATGCTTCGCGGCATGGATGCGGATACGAAGTCGATCATCGAGACTCGGAACGCCATTCTTGCCCGGATGGTCACGACGGGCGAGTCGGAACAACCGCTCGCCGAAATGCACGAGGGCTTTGCCTGCGTTCGCGCGGAGGTCGGCGACATTCGTATCCGCATTAAGGCAGTCGACGCGACCCTCCACGGCCATCACGGGTTTGCCAAGGAGATCGATTGCCTCACCGAGCATGTCGCCGCCATCGAGAAGCACCTTAGGATGGAACGGGCTATCGAGGCCTGATCACCGCATGCGAATTGGGAGGCAGCGATGAGCGACATCGGCCTGGAATTTCCGTGGTGGATCAGCTTTGCCTTTCTCGGAGCGGAATACTGGTACGTGTTCGTGCCGGCTATCTTGCTCTTTGCCGGAATCGGCTGGTTCGGGCGCAGGCTGTCAAGAGGATGGCGCTATGCCGCGTGGGGTGCCGCGGGGCTAGTTGCCGCCCCCTTCGTGCTGCTGCTCATCCTGATCATAGCGGACGCGGTTCGCGGTGCGTTGTAGGGCCGATAGGTCGCACGCCAAGCCCCGGGCGAGGCCAGGTTGCACTCGCCGATACATTCGGCTTTCAGTCGTCATTCCGCGACTGGTGCTGCGAGTGCACGCCGTTCCCGCGCGAGGTTTCCGAGGCAGCGCTCGCCCACATCGTCGGGAATTCGGTCGAGCAGGCGTATCGCCGCCGCGACGCGCTGGAAAAGCGACGGGCGATGATGGAGGCGTGGGCGGGGGTTCGTTGTTGCAGCAAATACCGCGAAGCGACGAAAATCGGACCCGGCTGCATCCGAAATATTCGGATGCAAAGCTGCCCCTAGGGTGCCGTGCCATTCTGCTCGCCGCAGATGCCTAATACCTGCGTACAACATCACGAACCTTAGTCCCCTGATGTTGCTGGCACCGAGCTAGCAAAGCTTTGCGCTGCCTTACGCCTTGTAACACGCCAGCCCAAAGCCCGGATGCCATGCTCCTCCATGCCGCTTCGAACGGGCGGATTTCTCAGACCACCGGAGGATGACATGAACGACCTCATTACTCTCAGCCGCACTGGCACGACGTTGGAAACAGCGCCCACCCGCCACGCCGAGGGCGGCGGCATTCGCTTCGCCTATCGCCAGCTGGGCTCGTCAACCGGGACGCCGCTGGTTCTGCTGCAGCACTTCTCCGGCAACATCGACGCCTGGGACCCGGCCGTCGTGAACGCCCTGGCGGCCGATCGCCCCGTCATTGCCTTCGACAACGCGGGCGTTGGCCGCTCATCCGGCCAGACTCCCGACACTATTGCGGCGATGGCCCGCGATGCCGTCACCTTCATCGAACTGCTCGGCCTGTCTTCGGTCGACCTGTTGGGCTTTTCCCTGGGCGGATGCGTCGCCCAGCTGATCGCTGCCGAGCACGGATCGCTTGTTCGCAAGCTGATCCTCGTCGGCACCGCGCCACGGGGTGGCGAAGAGCACCTGCTGGCTGTCCTCCAGGAAGCCTTCTCAAACAAGGACGCACCGGATCCGCGATTGCCGCTGTTCTTCACGCAATCGGCTGCCAGCCAGGCCGCTGGCAAGGCATTCCTGAGCCGGGTCTACGCTCGCAAAGAAGATAGGGATGTCGAGAGCGGCAGTGACGCGACCAATCCGCAGGCCAACGCGCTGATCACCTGGTGCGCCACGCCCGATCCCGACAACACCATTCTGAGCGCCATCACCCAGCCCACCCTCGTCGTCAGCGGCAGCCACGACACCATGCTGCCGGCCGACAATGCCTACGCGATGTTCAAAGCCATGAGCAACGCTCAATTGGTGCTCTATCCCGATTCCGGCCACGGAGCCTTGTTTCAACACCACGAAACCTTCGTCAGCCACGTCCGGACTTTCCTGGACGCATAGCCCATCACGGCAAGACTCCGCCCGGCGGACTACTGGACCAGGCGGCCCTCAGTTGATGCAGCACGTCGCTACCGACGTGGTCGTGGTTGCCTGGAGCGTCGCGCTGACCTCCCGCAACACGTGGTCAAGTTGGCGAGCGTTTGAAGCACGGCTTGCTCACAGGCGCCGTACGCCGCCGAGGCGCTCGGACGCGCGCCGCCCGCACAACCCGAACAGGAGGACAGATCATGATGAATAGGCGCACCTTTTCCGCAACCATGATTGCCGGCGCAGGCGCCTCACTGGTTGCCACGTCCGGCATGGCAGCCACCCCGCCCACCGCAAGAGCGCGCAACGTCGTCCTCGTGCACGGCCTGTTCGCCGACGGTTCATGCTGGGCGGAGGTGATCCCGCGCTTGCAGGCGGCCGGACTCAACGTCACGGCCGTGCAAAACCCGCTGACGACGTTGCCTGAGGCGGTGGCATCGGCTGAGCGCGTGCTGGATCGACAGGATGGTCCGACCGTGCTGGTCGGGCATTCGTTCTCCGGGATGATCGTCACAGAAGCCGGCGTGCATCCGAACGTCTCGACGCTCGTCTACGTGGCGGCGCGGGCACCCGACGCCGGCGAGGACTACACGGCGCTGGCCAAGACGTTTCCGACGCCCCCCGCATCGGCCGGCATCGTCTTCCATGGCGATGAAGGGCGGCTCAGCGAGGCGGCGTTCCTGCGCGATTTCGCCGGCGATCTGCCGGAAGTGAAAGCGAAGGTTCTCTACGCAGTCCAACAGCCATTCCAAAAGGCGCTGCTCACGGGCAAGACCAAGCACGCCGCCTGGCGGTCGAAGCCGAGCTACTACGCGGTTTCGACGGAGGATCGCACGATCAATCCGGATCTTGAACGCTTTATGGCCAAGCGCATGGGCGCCAAGACCATCGAAGTGAAGGCAGGCCATCTCGCCCTGATCTCTCATCCCGACGAGATCAGCCGGCTCATTCTGGAGGCGGCTGGACAATCTGCCTAACGGGTGCGGGTAACGCGGCCGGAGCTTCTAGCGAAATTCGGCGCGGCCTCGGATATTACAGATACAGGTATATACGCGTACTCCCTGGCGATGGGTGCATATGCATATATTGCTGGAGACAGGATGATGGACGCGCGGACCAGACTGCTGCTTGATGCGCCGATTGTTCCGACCATCCTGCGCATGGCATTGCCGAACGTCGCCGTCATGCTCGTGCAGGCCTCGATTGGGCTCATCGAGACTTACTTTGTCGCAAAGCTGGGTCTCGACGCGCTCGCGGGAATGGCGCTGGTGTTCCCAGTGCTCATGCTGTTGCAGATGGTTTCGGCAGGGGCGATGGGCGGAGGCATCCTGTCGGCAATCGCCCGGTCGCTCGGCTCCGGCCAGCGCAGGAAGGCAAACGACCTGGTCTGGACCGCGATCGTGATCACGGTCTTGCTGGGCGCGATCGCCACGGTCCTGGCGCTGCTCTTCGCACCTGCACTTTACGCTGCCATGGGGGGTGCGGGCGGAGCGCTCGCTGCCGCGGCACTCTATTCCGGTATCGTATTTTCCGCCGCAATCCCGCTTTGGCTGTTCAATTCGCTGGCCTCGATCATTCGCGGAACCGGCAACATGGTCTTCCCAGCTGCGGTGATCATCGCCGGTGCCGGCTTTCTGATCCCAGTTTCACCCATGTTGATCTTCGGCGTGGGACCGCTTCCGAGGCTCGGCGTTGCCGGCGGTGCGACGGCGATCGTTCTTTACTATATCGTCGGTACCCTGGTCTTCGCCTGGTACATCTGGTCTGGCAGAACCGCTCTGAAGCCTTCGGCCACACCCTCTGGAATCAGATGGCCGCTCGCACGCGAGATTTTGCGGGTCGGATTGGCTTCAAGCATCGTCAGCCTGTCGACGAACATCAGTATTGGCGTGGCGACGGGTTTGGCAGGTCTCGTCGGTCCTGCCACGATCGCGGGCTATGGCACCGGTGTGCGTCTCGAATATATGCTGGTTCCACTCATCTTCGGCTTGGGCACGCCCGTCGCGGCACTCGTTGGTACTTGCGTCGGTGCAGGCCTGAACGACCGGGCTCGACGGATTGCCTGGATTGGCGCTGCGATTGGCGGCGGCCTAGCCGAGGCGATCGGGTTGGCGGCTGCGCTGTTTCCGGCCGGTTGGCTTTCACTGTTCAGCCAGGAGCCCGAAATGACGGCCTACGGCGCGAGTTATCTCCAGATTGTCGGCCCGGTCTATGGGTTCTTCGGAGCCGGCCTCTCGCTCTATTTTGCATGTCAAGGAGCGGGGAGAGTTGGTGGAGCCATGGGGTTCGCGATCGTCCGCGTCGTCGTGGCCGTCGGCGGTGGCTGGTTGGCGCTGAACCTGCATGGCGGAAGCGCTGGCCTCTTCATGGCGCTGGCTTTTTCGCTTGTCATGTATGGGATTGGCAACATTGCCGTCGTCGCCGCGGGTGACTGGTTCAGGCAGGCGACGCCCAAGGACATACGATTGCTAATTGCCGAATGATGCTGACGGACTTTTCAGATGGAGCCGGCCAAGAAGCCCACAGCTCCGGGAGCTCGATCAGATACCGGACTGATTGCGCAGAATAATGAGCTGGACGATTTTGTCGTCATAGGACGAGAAGTAGAAGGCAAGGATGAGCGGATCCGGCAGCCCACGCTTGTCGAATAGCCCGTCGACATGGGCGGTCACGATTGAATGCCCGTAGTGCAGTACAGTATTGACGACCTTGAGCGTCAGGTGCTCGCCAATGACGTCTCGGATGGCCCAAGCCGTGATCGCTTCCTTGCCCCAGTAGTCTATGAGCTGATCGTTGACGAGCGCATCGTCAACAAAGGTCTCCAGCAGCGCATCGAGGTCGCGGCGGTTGGTCGCCCCGATGTAGGCTGCCACCGATGGCGGCAGGCCCTCGACCAGCCCATCGGCTGAGGGCATTTGCGCGCCGGATTCTTGCCGTACTTGCAAAGGAGATTCGTCAACCAACGCCCTATCCTCGTTCGTCTCTGGCGGTACGTTGCCTGAGACGACGACGGACGGCACGTTATCCGATGTTAAATGCCGTCATTGCCCGGTTTTTCAGCCGGTTGCATCGAGGGGGCCGGCGCGGCATCCGAGCTCCGCCAGAAGCTGGCCGGCAATAATCAAATCCGCGGTTGCGTGCCCTTCGCCAAACTGCCGATAGACGGGCTGCAGCAGATCAACGGCGTCCGAGGCCCTACCTGCGCTGGCCCACAGCCGCGCAAGCCCCATGGCTGATCGCAATTCGAGGCTGAGGGCCGATTGCTCCTTCGCCAACTGCAGGGATTGCAGGAACGACTGCTCGGCGGCGGCCGGGTCGGCCGGCGTCGTTCGGATCGAGATTTCCCCGCGCATGCGCAGCAGTTCGGATCCGCTCGAGGTGGCAACGCCGCCTTCGCTCCGCATGGTGGCGGCGTCGAGCACTGCCGCAGCTTCGTCGACTTCCCCGGACTGTACGAGACCTTCAGCCAATGCCCGATGGAAAGCCGGTGTGAGAACATGATGCCGCTCAGTCTGCAATACCGCGAGCGCATCCCGCAAAACTGGAACGCCGACTGAGGAATCGCCGCGCGCGATGGCGAGTTCACCAGTCAAGGCCAAGCCGACGGCATGATAGGGCCCAAGCGAATGTCGCGTAGCGTGCGCGACCAACTGTCGGATA
>JARLIT010000231.1 GCA_031291575.1 Ancalomicrobiaceae bacterium | reverse complement strand
ACTGGAACGCCTTTTCCATCGGGTCGACCGGTTCCGGCATGCTGGCGAGCCGGCCGGTTTCGATCAGACACCCGGCCTCGGGTGTCATGGCGTCCGGCGCAATCGCGCCCAGCCGAACGATCGCGCCGGCCGTCGGCCTGAGTTCGACGATCGACATGCGGTTCTCGGTCAGCGTGCCGGTCTTGTCGGTGCACAGCACGGTCGCCGACCCGAGGCTCTCGATCGCCGCCGCCCGTCGCGTCAGCACATGGGCCCGCGAGATCCGCCACGCTCCCATGGCCATGAACACGGTCAACACGACCGGGAATTCCTCCGGCAGCATCGCCATGCCCAGCGCGATGCCGGCCAGGATGCCGTCCAACCAGCCACCGCGCAGCAATCCATACAGCACGACCGCCAGCAGGCTGACCGCGCCGCCGACGATCGCGGCCACCCGCACGACTTGGCCTGTCTGCACCTGCAGGCGCGGCGGCTCCGTCTTGAGCGTGGCGAGCGAGGTGCCGATCTTGCCGATTTCGCTCTGCGCCCCCGTCGCCACGACCTCGGCGATCGCCGATCCTCTGACGACAAGCGAGCCGGAAAACACCATCGGCAGATCGTCGCCGCCCGGATGCGGGACAGGCTCCGAAGCACCGGGCTCGCGGGCTTGTTTGCGCACCGGTACCGACTCGCCCGTCAGAAGCGACTCGTCGGTCTGCAGGTCCAGCGCCTCGATGAGCGCCGCGTCCGCCGCGACCCGGTCGCCTTCGGACAAGACCATCCAGTCGCCACGCACGACCTCACGGCCGGCAATCCGTTTGCGATTGCCGTCGCGGATGACCAGGGCACGTGGGCTGGTGAGGTCGCGCAGTGCTTCCAGCACGCGTTCCGTGCGGCTTTCCTGAACGACAGTGATGACGATCGACATGCCGGCGAAGGCAATCAGGATCAACGCCTCGGTGAGGTCGCCGATCAACAGATAGATCACCCCACCGCCAAGCAGCAGGGCGAGCATCGGCTCGCGTAGCACTTCCAAAATGATCCGCATCGGCGTGCGTCGATCTGGTTGCGGCAGTTCGTTCGCCCCCTCGCTTGCCAACCGGCTGGCCGCTTCGGCATCGCTGAGGCCACTGTTGGGCTGGGGAGGTACAACGATCGCTTGCGGTGCAGGTGCTGCGGGTCGTTCAGTCGTCATCGCCGTATCCTCGCCCAACCCCGGTGGCTGGTGACGCACCTTGTGCCCCTCGTCTGCGGCGACCTAATGGATTTCGTCGGCGAGAGTTCGGGGGCGGTGGCGGTTGCAAAGTCGCGTCGGGCATTTTCAGCGATCCCTATCTGGATACCGCTTTCCTACGGCTCTTGACACGGACACGCGGTGGCCGAGCCGAAGGCAAACATCAAAAGAGCTGTACCGCCTGCGGCGCGAACAGCCCAATCGCGGTGAAGCCGAGCCCGATCAGGCCGAGCCCCGCGGCAATCCACGACAGGAACACCATCCCGGTGATGACAGCCGCCGAGCACAGAACAATGCCGATCTGAAAGGCTGCCGAGGCAACCTCGTAGTGGTGGTAGCGCTCCATGGCCAGATCGTGCTTGTGCTCAGCCTCTGTCGCACGGGCGGAGAGCTGTTTGCGTCCCTCGCCCGTGGCAGGCTCGTCGTCGTAGCGAGCGGCGGTCTGCTGCCAAGTCTCGATCTGGGCGGCCATTGCTGCCTTGACCGTGGCATCGGAGGTCGCAGCCATGTCGAGGATGCGGGTCTCTGCCGCCGTCCGCAGCGTCGTCATGCGGATAGTCTTGGCCTGGAAGAACGCCCACAGATTGGACGCCTCGACGTTGCTGCTGATGGCGGCCGTTTGGGCGCTCTTGGCGAGTGTTTCCGAAAACGCCAGAAACAGCGCCAGAACGGCGATCACCAGGGCGATCTGCTTGTTGTGCCCGGCGGCATGTTCGGCGTGCTCGGAATGTTCGATGCTGGCCTGCGCTCCACTCATACGGTCGCCCTCGTTATCTGAATTGTCCTGGGCGCATTTCGACGCACATCTGCCGTCTCAGGCCGGTACGGCGAGCGGCGTGATGCTTGTATTGTCTCGGTGGGCTTCGTGCTCGGGCTCGACGTGAATGGAGATCTTGGCGCCGGCGAGTTCATTGACGATCGCCAGTTCGATGCGCTCGCAGATCTGATGAGCTTCGCCAGTCGTCATCGTGCTGGGAACGACCAGATGGAAATCGACGAACGTGGCTTTGCCGGCGTGCCGGGTGCGCAGATCATGCACTTCGACCGCTCCAATCGCCGCGCTTCGGATTGCCTCTCGGATGAGCGTCAATTCCTTCTCGGGGGCGGTTTCATCCATCAGGCTCGACAGGCTTTCGCGGATGACACCGTAGCCGCTCCACAGTACGTTCACCGCCACAAGGGCGGCAATCGCGGCATCGAGCACTATGATCCCAGTCGCCATCACCAGCCCGACGCCGACTAACACGGCCAATGACGTCACCACATCGGCGAACAGATGCTTGCCGTCGGCGACAAGGGCGGCGGAGCGGTTTATGCGACCCTGCCGGATCAGCGTGGCGCTCCACAGTGCGTTGAGAGCGGTGGCAACCGCGCTGACGGCAAGACCGGGGCCGAGCGCTTCCAGCTGCTTGGGGGATACGAACCCAAGCCAGGCTTCATGCAGGATCGTCACCGCTGCCACCACGATCATCACGCCGACGATTGCCGCGGAAATGTATTCCGCCTTGTGATGGCCATAGGGGTGTTGCGCGTCGGAAGGGCGGGCGGCGATGCGAATGGCAACGATCGCCGCCACGGCGGTGGCGACGTTGATGATGCTCTCCAATGCGTCGGAATAGAGCGCGACGCTGCCGGTCAAGAGGTAGGCGACGTATTTGATTGCCAGCACGGCGAAACTGACACCGAAACTACCCAGCGCGATCTTCAGGGACCCGTCCATCTT
>JARLIT010000230.1 GCA_031291575.1 Ancalomicrobiaceae bacterium | reverse complement strand
GTCGTCAATGAGCCACAAAGTCGTCGGAGGTTTGCAGAATCGGATCGTCTTCGCCGCCGAAGCCTTTCCCGGCGAGATGCCGTCATCCTACCGGGCAAGGCTTTTCGTTGAATGATCCGAGTGTCTTGCCGGCCGATCTGCCCGATTCGCAGCAAAGCCGCTCGAGGTCCCGTCGGGCGCACTCGAAGCGCCCGCCCATCTGGCAACCGACTGATCCTGATGACGATGAACGCGCATATGACCGCGCCTGCAGCGCCACCGACAGCGGTTCGGCCGCCGGGACCGCAGCGGCGAGGAGACCGACGGAAGGTTCGGCAACCGGCGGCTGTGGCTGCGCCGCTAGGCATCCGTCGCGCGAAGGCGCTGGAACCGCGGATCTGTCGAGGCCTGTCCATCCGGATCGGTCGAACGCATTGCCTCGCCGGCCTCTTCGGCGGGCTCCTGGCGATCCTCTTGGTGGCGACGGCCGCAGCCGAACCGATCGACCCCTGTGCCTTTGCCGATGGCCGGCGGGAGGCCGGCGAGCAAGTCGAAGCCACGACCATCATCAGCGGCGACACGCTCGGCTTGCGCGACGGACGCATCGTCCGCCTCGCCGGCATCTCGGTCCCACGACTGCATGTCGAGCCGGCCGCTGGCGACGAGCCTGAACCGACCGATTTCGCTGCAATCGCCCGGACGTCGCTCGCCGGCCTCGTCGCTGGCCGAACGCTGACCCTCCGTCCCATCGCTGCAAGCCCCGACCGTCATGGCCGAATCCGGGCGCGCCTCACCCGCGCCGGCGACGGACTGTGGATCGAGGCCGAGCTCGTCGCCCGCGGACTTGCCCGCGTCGAGCCCGGCACCGATGACTACGTCTGTGCCCGCCATCTGGAGGCGATCGAGGCCGATGCGCGTGCGGCCCAGCGCGGAGTCTGGGGCGATCGCCGCTTCCGGGTGCTCTCGGCCACCGATCCCGATCTCGGCCGCTGGATCGGCCGTTACGTGCTGATCGAGGGAAAGGTGGTTTCCACTGGCCAGTCGGGCTCCCGGCACTATCTGAACTTCGGCACCGATTTCCGCCGTGACTTTGCAATTGAGCTGAACGATAAGGTGAACGCTGAGGGCCGGAGGGACCGCAAGCACCCTGGGCGCTTCGCAACCGAAGGTTTTATGGTGGACGATATCGTCGGGCGCACTTTGCGCGTCCGCGGAGTTTTGGCCTTCGGCGGCGGCGGCCTCATTCGGCCAAGCGTGCCCGAGGAGATCGAATGGCTGTCGACGAAACCGTGACGACCGATCAGGAAACCCGGCCGGCAGCATCGAGCTGGTGGCAACGCCCGGTCCTCAGCCGGGTGATGCGCGCAGGCGTGCTGGCCGGCACGATTCTGCTTGCCGGCTGTCCGTCGTTCGCCCCGCTCGACACCTCCATCGAGCCGACGGCGATCGCCGTCAACGCGCCGGCGACACAAGTCCAGCCCGACGACCCCGAACACAATCGCATCGTCGCCTCCTATGGCGGCGTCTACACCGACCCGAATGCCGCCACGGCGGTGGCGCGTTCGGTCGGACGGCTGGTCTCCGCCTCCGACGATCCGTCGCAGAGCTATCGCATCACGCTGTTGAACTCGCCGGTGGTGAACGCCTTCGCCTTGCCGAGCGGCAATCTCTATGTGACGCGCGGGCTTCTGGCGCTCGCCAACGATACGTCGGAAGTGGCCGCGGTCATCGCCCACGAGATGGCACATGTCACCGCCCGCCACGCCATCGCCCGGCAACGGCGCGCCGAAGCGGCGCAGGAGCTGAACAAGGCGGTCGCCGGAGCCCTGCAGGACAGTGACCAGCAGCGTTTGGCACTAACCTCGACGCAAGTCTCGCTCGCCCGCTTCAGCCAGATCCAGGAACTGGAGGCCGATGCTATCGGCATCCGGACGCTGGGGCGTGCCGGCTTCGATCCCTTCGCCGCCTCCCGCTTCCTGTCGTCGATGGCGCGTTACTCCGACTATCGGTCGCTGAAGCCGACCGCGACATCAAATCGGCCGGACTTCCTCGCGTCGCATCCCTCGACACCGGAGCGCATCGGCTTCGCCATCCGCGCCGCGCGCGAGATCGGCGCCCCCGGCATCGGCGAGCAGGAGCGCGAGGCCTACCTGCAGGAACTCGACGGCATGGTCTACGGCGACGATCCGTCAGAAGGCTTTGTGCGCGGCCGCACCTTCCTGCACAAGGCGCTCGGCATCGAATTCTCGGTGCCGTCCGGCTACAACCTCGAGAATACATCGAAGGCCGTACTCGCCTCGGACGCATCGGGCGCCGCCATGCGCTTCGACGGCGTTTCCGTCGACCCGGCGACGGCACTCCCCGATTATCTGCGCTCCGGCTGGATCAACGGGCTCGACCCCGGTTCCGTCACCACGACCACGGTCGGCGAATTCTCCGCGGCCACCGCCCATGCCGCTGCCGACGGCTGGACATTCCGCATCGGCGTGATCCGCGCCGGCCGCACCGTCTATCGCTTCATCTTCGCCGCACAAGATCCGCAGGCCAGTTTCGACGCCGCCTTCCTCGAGACGCTGTCGAGCTTTCACCGTCTGTCGCCATCCGAGTCCGCCCGGCTCAGGCCGCTGCACATCAAGGTGTACCGCGTACGCCCCGGCGACACGGTGGAGCGCGTCGCCGAGATGATGTCCGGTGTCGATCGCAAGATTGACCTGTTCCGCGTGCTGAACGGCCTCGACCAGGCGGATCAGGTCGAGGCCGGTAAGTCGGTGAAGCTGGTGACGGATCAGTAATACCGGCGACCCTGACAGTTGACCGGCATCGCTACACGTGATGTCATCCCGACAAAAGCCGGGATCCATCGATAGCCCTCCTGGACGATCCGTTGGAGAACGTTCGATCTACCGCACTACTCTGCCCATTGCATCAGCGGTGGATCCCGGCTCTCGCCGGGATGACACCCAACTGGACGGATGCCGCGCGTGCAAGGACCAATCGTGTCGGTTGAGACCTCGTCGTTCCGACGTCTCAGCTCGCGCCGCCCACGGTCAGCCCGCCATGGCTTCGTCCTTCGAGGCCGACCTGCGGTCGGCTCCTCAGGATGAAGCCCATCGCGGTGTGCTGTTCGATGCGGCGGTTCAGCGGCCGCCGAAGCCGAAAGCGGCGCGATCAGGCTGTTCGGCCAGCAGCGCCTCTTTCAGCTTTTCCAGCGCTCGCGTCTCGATCTGCCGCACGCGCTCCTTGGAGATGCCGAGGCGCTCGCCGATCGATTCGAGCGTCGCGCCTTCGTCCGACAGCCGCCGCACGGAGAGGATCTGCAGTTCGCGTTCAGAAAGCACCTTCAGCGCCTTTTTCAGCCAGGTCGTGCGCCGGTCGCCGTCGATCGCCTCGCCGACGAGTTCGTCCTGCAGCGGCTCGCTGGCGACGAGAAAGTCCTGCCGCTCGGCACCGTTCTCCTCGTCGAGCACCGGCGCGTTCAACGAGGTGTCCGCCCCGGAGAGCCTCTGGTTCATGGTGCGCACGTCGGCAACCGACACGCCCACGGCCTCGGCGATCTGCTCGAACAAGGCCTCGTCGGGCATCGGCTGGCCACCGCGGTTGAGCTGGGCTCGCAGACGGCGCAGATTGAAGAATAGCGCCTTCTGCCCCGAACTGGTGCCGCCCCGGACGATCGACCAGTTGCGCAGCACGAAATCCTGGATCGACGCCCGGATCCACCAGGTGGCATAGGTCGAGAAGCGCACCAGCCGATCCGGCTCGAAGCGGGCGGCGGCCTCCAGCAGCCCGACGTGGCCCTCCTGGATGAGATCGGCGGGCGGCAGACCGAAATGCTTGAAGCGCGAGGCGAGCGCGATGACGAGCCGCATGTGTGCCGACGTCAGGCGATGCAGGGCCACCTCGTCCTGCGCGAGTTTCCATCTCTGCGCCAGCTCCAGTTCCTCTTCCCGTGTGAGGAACGGCGCTTCCATGGCCGCCTTGACCATCTGCCGGCGCGCGCTCTGCGGTCTGATCATGGCCAGTCTCCCGCTTCAACCTATCCGGGAACCACTGCCGCTGCGCCCTGCAACCCCTTGGCTTCGACCGGCCGCGCGGTAGTCCACATTCCCTGTACGTTCCTTAACGTACGCGCGATCACGGACATAAAAAAGGCCCGGATTGCTCCGGGCCCGTAAATGCACACATGCGCTGAACGCGTAGCTCAGGCAGCCTCTTCACGCTCTTCTTCGACGAAATCGGCGTCGATATCGGTCTCGCCGTCCGTTTCGGTGACCTTGCCGGAGCGCCGCGGATTCTTCAGCAGGCTCTGCTCGATCTGGCGGATGGCCTCGGTCTCGGAGATTTTCGAAACCGCACCGACCTCGCGCGCCATCCGATCCAGCGCCGCCTCGTAAAGTTGCCGCTCGGAATAGGACTGCTCGGGTTGATTGTCGGCCCGGAACAGGTCGCGCACCACTTCGGCGATCGCATTCAAATCGCCAGAATTGATCTTCGCTTCATATTCCTGCGCCCGGCGCGACCACATGGTCCGCTTGACACGCGCGCGGCCCTTCACCGTATCCAGAGCCTTCTTCACCGTCAGAGGTTCGGAAAGCTTGCGCATCCCCACAGCGGCAATCTTCGACACGGGCACGCGCAGCGTCATCTTGTCCTTTTCGAAGGAGATGACGAAGAGTTCCAGCTTATAGCCTGCGATTTCCTGTTCTTCTATTCCGGAGATGAGCCCGACACCATGGGCCGGGTAGACGATATATTCTCCAGCTTTGAACCCGTTACGCTGCTGTGCCAATTTCTTGGTTGCCGTGGCCATAACGCCAATTACTCCTGCGGATGTCGCCCGCGAGGGCGCGAGAAAAGGCCGCTGGTGGCAGCGATCAGGCACCACCCGCGGTCATCAAGACAAAAGATCCCGCCCCGCCGTCAGCGCTTTGGAGCCAGACGCATCGTCGATGACTTCAGCCGGATTGGAAGGACATCCCTCACCGGGGGTGGAACCGAGCGCAAGACGGCTCGCGTCACCCCTCAACACACTCCCTCGCGGGAACCCCGGTAAAGGCTGTTTCGACTGTAGGAAACACCATACCACAAACGGGGCAGAAATCAAAGATTTGTATACGGTTGCAACAGTGCCACAGCGGCAGCGCGCTACCAGCACACTGCGTCGACACGAGACCATCTTGCGGCGCCATCACCGGCGCCTATGGACTATTCCTGCGAACCAGGCTTCGGCGAGAAGAATTTCGACAGCTTATCCGGAACACCATCGAAGTCCTTGGCGTCCGCCGGCGGTGCAATCTTCGCCGTAATATTCGGCCACTGCGCTGCATAATCCTTGTTCAGCGCCAGCCAATTCTCAAGTCCGGGCTGGGTATCCGGCTTGATCGCTTCCGCCGGACATTCCGGCTCGCACACACCGCAGTCGATGCACTCGTCCGGGTGGATGACGAGCATATTCTCGCCGACATAGAAGCAGTCGACCGGGCAAACCTCGACACAGTCCGTATACTTGCACTTGATGCAATTATCCGTGACCACATAGGTCATTTGTCACTCCTGATCAGTGCCTGAAACATTTCCCGATCAGACGCCGTCATCTGATCGGGAAATGCTGCAGATACAAATTCCGAGCGGGTTCTCGACGTTCGGACCGGTTCGATCCGAACGGAACACGCTCCAGCCGCCGCGCCGCGCCCACGTCCGTTCGAAGGCCGCAAGACCGGTTATCGAATGCTGCAGACAAGCGCAAGCCTTAGATCGCGAATTGCCCGAACGCCGTACGAATGGCGGGCGCTGGAGGCCCAGATAGCGCGCCTGCGGCTCATTGGAAGCGTCCCCGACCGGCGAATTCCACGCCTGGCACCAGACCCCGCCCATTCGTGATGGCGGTTGCTTAAGCCGGCATTAACCATGATTGGCAATTTCGTCGGCCTCGCACGGGCGCGCTGACGGCTCGTTCAGCGCTTCGCCGGCACCATGTAGCCGGGGTTATCCGGGGGTCAGCCATGTCGATTTTGAAGCGTCGCAGCCGCACATTCGTCTTTCTCCTCGTCGCGGCGCTATCGATCGGCTTCCTCGCGGTCGGACTTCTCTCCGAAGCGCCGCGCGCCGCTTCGGCCGTCGCCGACTGCGGCGGCCAGGAACTGGCCGGGCGTTGGGTCAACCACGCCAAGCAGGAGGGTTCCGACGTCGTCGCCGCGGTGATCAGCCTCCCATGCACCAGCCCGGCAGCCGCCGCCGGCCGCGATCCGGCCCGACCCATCAAGATCGGCGTCGAACTGAAGGTACGCTGCCTGCACTTCCTCACCTGCGACTGGGAACCCGTTGCCGCCCAATGGGGCGCACCCGACCGGCGCGGCGGCAATCCGGTCATCTCGGCCGAATTCGAGCAGCAACGGTTCAACCGCTCCGTTTCGATCGAACCGATCGGCGGCGGCAAGCTGCGCCTGACGCTCACCTCGCACTTCAAGGGGCTGGGACTGGCGCCGGTCAAGACAATCTATACGCTGGAACGTCAGGCGGTCTGACGCCTGTCGCCGCGCGTTGTCGGCTGGTATCTGCGCGAGGAAAACCGGACCGACAGCCTCGAGCCGGCCAGTCCCGCCCCAATCGCTCTGGCCTGGCCTTCCGACTTGAGGCTCAGACGTGGATCGCACGCTTGGCGGTCGCCAGCGCCGCTTCCTTGACCGCCTCCGACAGCGTCGGATGGGCATGGCAAGTGCGGGCCAGATCCTCGGCCGAGCCGGAGAATTCCATCAGCACCGCCGCCTCGTGGATCAATTCGCCCGCGCTCGCCGCGATGATGTGCACACCGAGCACGCGGTCGGTCGCCGCATCGGCGAGAACTTTGACGAAGCCGTCGGTATGCCGGATGGAACGGGCGCGGCCGTTGGCCGTCATCGGGAACTTGCCGACGACATAACCGATCCCGGCCGCCTTCAGTTCCTCCTCGGTCTTGCCGACCGAAGCGATTTCCGGCTGGGTGTAGACGACGCCCGGAATGACGTCGTAGTTCACGTGGCCCGCCTGCCCGGCCAGGATCTCGGCGAGCGCCATGCCCTCGTCTTCGGCCTTGTGCGCCAGCATCGGCCCCTTGACCACGTCGCCGATGGCGTAGATGCCATCGACATTGGTGCGGAAATGCGCATCGATCTCGACGCGCCCCTTCGCGTCGCGAGCGACGCCGACCTCTTCCAGCCCGAGACCCTCGGTAAAGGGCACCCGGCCGGTCGCCACCAGCACGACGTCGGCGCCAAGCGTCGCCGCCTCGCCACCCGCCGCCGGCTCGAAGCTGAGCGTCAGGCCGCCTTCGCCTTCCGCTACGCCGGTGACCTTACTCGACAGGTGGAAGGCGAAGCCCTGCTTCTGCAGCAGGCGCTGCGCCTGCTTGGCAACCTCGAGGTCCATGCCCGGCAGGATACGGTCGAGATATTCGATGACCGTCACCTCGGAGCCAAGACGGCGCCACACCGAGCCAAGTTCCAGACCGATGACGCCGGCCCCGATGACGATCAGCCGCTTCGGCACTTGGCTGAGCTCGAGCGCGCCGGTCGAGGAGACGACAGTCGTCTCGTTGATGGTGATGCCGGGGAGCCGCGCCACATCCGAGCCAGTGGCAATCAGAATGTTTGCCGTCTCAAGATCCGTCGTAGCGCCATCCTCGGCCGTCACCTGCACCTTGCCGGCAGCGAAAATGCGGCCGGTGCCGGTGAAGGAAGCGATCTTGTTCTTCTTCAGCAGGAAAGCGACGCCGGTGACATTGGCGTCGATGGTCTCCTGCTTGTGCTTCATCATGCCGGGC
Organism: Ancalomicrobiaceae bacterium; assembly: GCA_031291575.1. Lineage (GTDB taxonomy): Bacteria > Pseudomonadota > Alphaproteobacteria > Rhizobiales > Ancalomicrobiaceae > CAIYYN01. The sequence goes on along the minus strand of JARLIT010000230.1, from coordinate 17,916 downwards.
AAGTCGAGTTCCGGTGCCGGGATCCTGATGCCGAGATGCGCGAATTCGTGGCCGGCCTCCTCGAACATCTCGGAGGCGTGCAACAGCGCCTTCGATGGGATGCAGCCGACGTTGAGACAGGTACCGCCGTGCGTCTTGCGCTTCTCGACGACTGCGACCTTGAGGCCGAGTTGGGCGGCGCGAATGGCGGCCACATAGCCGCCGGGGCCCGTGCCGATCACGATGAGATCAAACTTGTCAGCCATGGTCCTGCCTTCCATTCGGTCTGTTCGAAGCTGTTGCCCGGAGCCGGATCCGGACCGCCGGTCTGTTGCGGGCGAAGCTCTACCGTTCGGTCGTGGCGAGCTTCACCGCCAACAACCCGAAGGCGGCGGCGAATGAGCGGCGCATCCAGGTCATCACCGCCGGGCTCGAGACCACGTGATCGCGCATCACGCCAGCGAAGACGCCGTAGACGGCAAAGATCACGAAGGTCAGCGCCATGAACACGCCCGACAATTCGAGCATGGCGAGAAGCGGGTGCGCTTCCTGCGGTCCGATGAACTGGGGCAGGAACGACACGAAGAAGATCGAGAGTTTCGGATTGAGGAGATTGACGACGACGCCGTCGACGATGATGCGCATCGACGAGCGCCGGTCCTCGCGTCTTTCGACCGAGAGAACGCCGTGTTCCTGCAGGCTCCGCCAAGCCATATAGAGGAGATAGGCAACGCCGGCGTATTTGACCATCTCGAAGGCGAGCGCGCTGGCATGCAGCAGCGCCGCGAGCCCGAGGATCGCCGCCGTCAGGTGCGGCACGATGCCGAGCGTGCAGGCAAACGCCGCCACGATGCTGGCGCGGGGACCGCGCGACAGGCCGGCCGCCAGCGTATAGACGACGCCGGTGCCCGGCGAAGCCACGATGATCAGGGATGTGATCAGGAATTCGATGCTCATATCGTCCCTCCGCCCCGTCCCCCACGCTGCATCACCGGCGCCAAGATACGCGCGCCGTCTGCGAAAGCATCCACCGCTTTGGGATGATGGTCCGAAGCGCAGCCCATCTCAAGTGCCGCCCGCCGGATCGACCGGCGGAGCGGCATGGAGCGGCTGCACACGGGCCGCAGTCCTCACAGATCGATGACGAGCCGTTGCGGATCCTCGATCTGCTCCTTGATGCGGACGAGGAAGGTGACCGCCTCCTTGCCGTCGATGATGCGGTGATCGTAGGAGACCGCCAGATACATCATTGGGCGGATGACGATCTGCCCAGCCCTGACGACCGGCCGCTCCTCGATGCGGTGCATGCCAAGGATGGCCGACTGCGGCGCATTGAGGATCGGCGTCGACATCAGCGAGCCGTAGACGCCGCCGTTGGAGATGGTGAAGGTGCCGCCCTGCATCTCCTCGATCTTCAACTGGCCGTCGCGAGCGCGCCTGCCGAAGTCGCCGATCTTCTTCTCGATGCCGGCAATCGATAGCTGGTCGGCGTCACGCACCACCGGCACCACGAGGCCCTTGTCGGAGCCGACGGCAACGCCGATGTGATAGTAGTTCTTATAGATGACGTCCGTGCCGTCGATCTCGCCGTTGACCGCCGGCAGCTCCTTCAAGGCATTGACGACCGCCTTGACGAAGAAGCCGAGGAAGCCCATGCGCACGCCGTGCTTCTTCTCGAACAGATCCTTGTACTGCGAGCGCAGCGCCATCACCGCCGACATATCGACGTCGTTGAACGTCGTCAGCATCGCCGCCGCGTTCTGAGCGTCCTTCAAGCGCCGGGCGATGGTCTGCCGGAGCTTGGTCATCTTGACCCGCTCCTCGCGCGCCGCATCGGACGCTGGCGACGGCGCCCTGAGCGTGATCGGTGCCGCCGGAGCCGGAGCGGCGGCCATCACGACCTGGGCCGGCTGGGCGACGGCGGCGAGAACGTCTTCCTTCAGAACCTGGCCGTGCTTGCCAGAGCCGGCGGCAGGCTGGACGCCGGTTTCAGCGATCAGCTTGGCGGCGGACGGCGACGGCGGCCGGTCGGTTGCGGTTGCCACAGCCGGGGCGACGCCTGCGGCCGGAGCAGCGGCGACAGCCGGTTGCGCTGCCGCAGCGGCGGCAAACGCGCTCGCGTCGCCGGAGATAAGGCCCAAGAGCGCGCCGACGCCGACTGTCTCGCCTTCCTGCACGATGATCGTCTCGATGACGCCGCTGGCCGGAGCCGGCACTTCCACCGTCACCTTGTCGGTCTCGAGTTCGACGATCGGCTCGTCCGCTTTGACGGCCTCGCCGGCCTTCTTGAACCACCGGGCGATCGTCGCCTCGGTGACGGATTCACCCAATGTCGGAACCTTGATTTCGGTGGCCATGGCAATCGTCTCTCATTCGGGAAGGAGGTGCAGCCGCCGCCCCGACGGAACGCTCGGGACAGCGCAAGGCAAAAACAGGATCAACTGGCGAAGGCTTCGTTGAGGAAGGCGTGCAGCTGGGCAACGTGTTTCGACATGAGGCCCGTCGCGGTGGCGGCCGAGGCCGGACGGCCGACGTAGCGCGGACGCCGTGTCGTGGCGTCGATCTGCGTCAGCACCCATTCGAGGTAGGGCTCGACGAAGAACCACGAACCCATGTTCTTCGGCTCCTCCTGACACCACACGATGTCGGCGCTGCGGAAGCGGCTGAGCTCCTTCACCAGTGCCTTCAGCGGCACCGGATAGAGTTGCTCGACGCGCAGCAGATAGACGTCGTCGATGCCGCGCTTCTCGCGCTCTTCGAGGAGGTCATAGTAGACCTTGCCGGACGACAGCACCACGCGACGGATCTTGTCGTCGCTGACCAGCCTGGTGGTGGTCGCCTCCTCGTGCATCTCGGCGCTGTCCAGAAGCACACGGTGGAACGACGAGCCATCGGCCAGCTGCGACAGCTTCGAGACCGCCTTCTTGTGCCGGAGGAGCGACTTCGGCGTCATCAGGATGAGTGGCTTGCGGAAGTCGCGCTTCAGCTGCCGCCGCAGGATGTGGAAGTAGTTGGCCGGCGTCGTCACGTTGGCCACCTGCATGTTGTCCTCCCCGCACAGCTGCAGGAAGCGCTCGAGGCGGGCAGAGGAGTGCTCCGGTCCCTGGCCTTCGTAGCCATGTGGCAACAGGCAGACGAGGCCGGACATGCGCAGCCACTTCCGCTCACCCGACGACAGGAACTGGTCGAACACCACCTGCGCGCCGTTGGCGAAATCGCCGAATTGGGCTTCCCAGACCGTCAGCGCGTTGGGTTCAGCCAGCGTGTAGCCGTACTCGAAGCCGAGCACCGCCTCTTCCGACAGCATCGAATTGATGACTTCGTAGAAGACCTTGCCGGTGCCGAGGTTGTTCAGCGGAATGTAACGGGCCTCGGTCTCCTGATCGTAGAGCACCGAATGGCGCTGACTGAAGGTGCCGCGCTCGACGTCCTGGCCGGACAGGCGAACCTTGTTGCCGTCCTTCAACAGCGTAGCGAAGGCAAGCGTTTCCGCCGTCGCCCAATCGATTCCCTCGCCGGACTGGATGGCGTTTCGGCGGGAATCGAGGAAGCGCCCGATGGTGCGGTGCACGTTGAAGCCCGAGGGGATCTCGGTCAGCTTCAGGCCGATGTCCTTCAATTCGTCCATCGGCACGCCGGTCTTGCCGCGCCGCGCCTCGTCGCCCTCGCTCGTCGCCGAGGACTTCAGGCCGGCCCAGCGGCCGTCGAGCCAATCGGCCTTGTTGGCGCGGTAGTTGACGCCTGCTTCGTATTCGGCATCGAGATGCTTGCGCCAGTCCTGGCGCATCTTCTCGATGTCGTCGCGGGTCAGAATGCCTTCCGCCACCAGCTTCTCGCCGTAGATTTCCAGGGTCGAGGGATGGTTGCGGATCTTCTTGTACATAATCGGCTGGGTGAACGACGGCTCGTCGCCTTCGTTGTGGCCGAAGCGCCGGTAGCAGATCATGTCGATGACGACCGGCTTGTGGAACTTCTGCCGGAACTCGGTCGCCACCTTGGCGGCAAAGGTCACCGCCTCCGGGTCATCGCCGTTCACGTGGAAGATCGGCGCTTCGATGGTCTTTGCCACGTCGGACGGGTATGGCGAGGAGCGCGAGAAGCGCGGATTGGTGGTGAAGCCGATCTGGTTGTTGACGATGAAATGGATCGAGCCGGCGGTGCGGTGGCCACGCAGGCCGGACAACCCGAGGCATTCCGCCACCACGCCCTGGCCGGCGAAGGCCGCGTCGCCGTGGAGGAGGAGCGGCAGCACCTTGGCGCGATCGGACATGGGGACCATATCGCCCTGCATGTTCTGCAGCCCGTGCTGGTCCTGCTTGGCGCGCGCCTTGCCGAGCACCACCGGATCGACGATCTCCAGGTGCGACGGGTTGGCGGTCAGCGACAGATGCACATTGTTGCCGTCGAATTCACGATCCGACGACGCACCGAGATGGTACTTCACGTCGCCCGAGCCCTCGACGTCGTCGGGTGCCGCCGAGCCGCCCTTGAACTCGTGGAAGATGACGCGGTGCGGCTTGCCCATCACCTGGGCGAGCACGTTCAGCCGGCCGCGGTGGGACATGCCGAGGACGATTTCCTTCACCCCGAGATTGCCGCCGCGCTTGATGATCTGTTCCAACGCCGGGATCAGCGCTTCCGAACCGTCGAGGCCGAAGCGCTTGGTGCCGGTGAACTTCAGATCGCAGAACTTTTCGAAGCCCTCGGCCTCGACCAGCTTGTTGAAGATGGCGCGCTTGCCGTTCTCGGTGAAGGCGATTCCCTTGTCCGGACCCTCGATGCGTTCCTGCAGCCAGCCCTTCTCGATTGGGTCGGAAATATGCATGAACTCGACGCCGAGCGTCGCGCAATAGGTGCGGCGGAGGATGGCGATCATCTCGCGCACGGTGGCGAACTCGAGCCCGAGCACGTGATCGATGAAGATCTTGCGGTCAAGATCGGCATCGGTGAAGCCATAGGACGAGGGATGCAGCTCCTCGTGGTCCTTCTCCGGCGCGAGATCGAGCGGATCGAGATTGGCATGCAGATGGCCGCGCATGCGATAGGCGCGGATCATCATGATGGCGCGCACCGAATCCCGCGCCGCCCGCTGCACCTCGGCTTCGGAGAGGCCGACGCCCTTTTCCGCCGCCTTGGCCTTCAGCTTGTCGGCGACCGCCTTCTCGGCCTTTTCGGGCTTGATCGGCCAGTTGCCGTCGAGCGCCGAGACCATCTCGCCATTGGCGGCAACCGGCCAGTCGGTCCGCTTCCAGGCGCCGCCGCGCGCACCCGACGCGACGCTGCCGGCGTCGTCGCCAAGGGTCGCGAAGAATTCGCGCCAGCCGGCTTCCACCGAGGCCGGATCCTTCTCGTAGCGGGCCTGCAGGTCCTCGATATAGGCAGCATTGCCGCCATAGAGGAACGAGGTCACCTGCATTCCGGCGTTCAAGTCTTGTCGGTTCGCCATTGTTCATGTCCACGGGACCTGTCGATCCCGCCCTCGCTTTTTGCCGATCGGCTTCGGCCGCATCCGTCCGTCGGCCCGTCCGTTATGCTCCGTATCGCGCGATTGCGGCGATGCCGGGATGGGGCTGATCCGCGGCGCCGGGCTGTCGAAAAGCCCGTCCATCGCCGCGTCCCGTTCAATGTATGACGCGAGCCCGGCGATGCCAGTCTCGGCTCATCAAAATTACTTACCGTTGAGCACCGCCAACAGCGTCTCGCCGAGCTTGGCCGGCGACGGCGACACCCGGATGCCGGCGGCTTCCATCGCCTTAATCTTGTCCTGCGCGCCGCCCTTGCCGCCGGAGATGATCGCACCCGCATGGCCCATGCGGCGGCCGGGAGGAGCAGCGGTGCCGGCGATGAAGCCGACCATCGGCTTCTTGATCTTGTGGCTCTTGATGAATTCGGCTGCGTCTTCCTCGGCCGAGCCGCCGATCTCGCCGATCATCACGATCGACTTGGTGTCGGGGTCGTTCAGGAACATCTCCAGGACGTCAATGAATTCGGTGCCCTTCACCGGATCGCCGCCGATGCCGACGGCGGTCGTCTGGCCAAGACCAACATCGGACGTCTGCTTCACCGCTTCATAAGTCAGCGTGCCCGACCGCGACACGATGCCAACCGAACCCTTTTTGAAGATGTGGCCCGGCATGATGCCGATCTTGCACTCATCCGGCGTCAGCACGCCCGGGCAGTTCGGCCCGATCAGGCGCGACTTGGAGCCCTTCAGCGCCTTGCCGACCTTGACCATGTCGAGAACCGGAATGCCCTCGGTGATGCAGACGATCAGCTCGATCTCGGCATCGATGGCTTCGAGGATCGCATCGGCGGCAAACGGCGGCGGCACGTAGATGGCTGAAGCATTGGCGCCGGTATGCGCCTTGGCCTCGCCGACGGTGTTGAACACCGGCAGATCGATGTGCCAGGTGCCGCCCTTGCCGGGCGTCACGCCGCCGACCACCTGGGTGCCGTAGGCAATCGCCTGTTCGGAATGGAAGGTCCCCTGTGCCCCGGTGAAGCCCTGGGTAATGACCTTGGTATCCTTGGAAACGAGAATGGACATGGTCGATCAGCCCCTCACCGCCGTAACAATCTTCTGCGCCGCGTCATCGAGGTCGTTGGCCGGGATGACGTTGAGGCCCGAGTCTCTGATGATCTGCCGGCCGAGTTCCTCGTTGGTGCCGGTCAGACGCACGACCAGCGGCACCTGAAGGCCGACCGTCCTCACCGCCGCCAACACGCCGCGCGCGATGATGTCGCACTTCATGATGCCGCCGAAGATGTTGACCAGGATGCCCTTCACGTTCGGATCCGACGTGATGATCTTGAACGCCGCCGTCACCTTCTCTTCCGAAGCGCCGCCGCCGACGTCAAGGAAGTTGGCAGGGCTCTCGCCGTAGAGCTGGATGATGTCGAGGGTCGCCATGGCGAGGCCGGCGCCGTTGACCATGCAGCCGATGGTGCCGTCGAGGGCGATGTAGGCGAGGTCGAATTTCGACGCCTCGATCTCCTTGGCGTCCTCTTCGGACTCGTCGCGTAAGTTGACGATCTCGGGATGCCGGTAGAGCGCGTTACTGTCGAAGTTGACCTTGGCGTCGAGCACCTTCAGATCGCCGCCCTTGGTGACGATCAGCGGGTTCACCTCCAGCATCGCCATGTCCTTCTCGACGAAGGCGCGGTAGAGGTCGCCGACCAGCTTGACGCATTGCTTGATCTGGTTGCCTTCGAGCTTCAGCGCGTAGGCAATGTTGCGCCCGACGTAGCCCTGGTAGCCAGCAGCCGGATCGACGTGGAACGTCTGGATCTTTTCCGGCGTGTTATGCGCCACGGTCTCGATGTCCATGCCACCTTCGGTGGAGACGACGAAGCCGATCGAGCCGGTCGAGCGGTCGACCAGCGCCGAAAGATAGAGTTCGCGGGCGATGTCCGAGCCGTCCTCGATGTAGAGGCGGTTCACCTGCTTGCCGGTCGGGCCGGTCTGCACGGTGACGAGCGTGTGCCCGAGCATCTCCTTGGCGTGCGCCGCGACCTCGTCGATCGAGAACGCCAGTCGGACGCCGCCCTTGGCCTCGGGGGGCAGTTCCTTGAACTTGCCCTTGCCGCGCCCACCGGCGTGGATCTGCGACTTCACCACATAGAGCGGCCCGGGCAGCGATTTCGCCGCCTTGACCGCTTCGTCCACCGTGAATGCCGGAACGCCGGCCGAGACCGGAACACCGTAGTCCTTCAGGACCGCCTTCGCCTGGTATTCATGGATGTTCATCTGTCTGCCCCGTTCGGACGAAGTCGCCGTGCCCTGCCGCGAAACTTGATCACGGCGGCCCGCCGACTGATGGATCAAATGGAGTGAAGGGTAGATCCGGCCGTGCCGATCATCGCGTGGCCGCCGCTGGCGACCGGCCGGGCGCCCCTGAAAGACAGGGACGCCCGGATACCCTGGCTCAGGCCAGGGTCGGATTGATCGCCTTGCAGGCCTCAATGAGACCGGCAACCGATGCCATCGATTTGGCAAACATGGCCTTCTCGGCCTCGTCGAAGGCAATCTCGACGATCTTCTCGACGCCGTTCTCGCCGATGAGGACGGGAACGCCGACATAGGTGCCGGAAACGCCGTACTCGCCCGACAGATAGGCGGCGGCGGGCAGGATGCGCTTCTGGTCCTTCAGGTAGCTCTCGGCCATCGAGATGGCGGAGGCCGCCGGCGCATAGAAGGCCGAGCCGGTCTTCAGCAGCGCGACGATCTCGCCGCCGCCGCCGCGGGTGCGCTTGACGATGGCGTCGAGCTTCTCCTGGGTGAGCCAGCCAGACTTGATGAGGTCCGGCAGCGGCACGCCGCCGACGGTCGAGTGACGCACGAGCGGCACCATGTCGTCGCCGTGGCCGCCAAGGGTCAGCGCATGCACGTCCTGCACGGAGACGCCGAGCGCCTCGGCGAGGAAGTAACGGAAGCGGGCGCTATCCAGCACGCCGGCCATGCCGACCACCTTGTTCACCGGCAGGCCGGAGAACTTCTGCAGCGCCCACACCATGGCGTCGAGCGGGTTGGTGATGCAGATGACGAAGGCGTTCGGAGCATATTGCTTGAGGCCGGCGCCGACCGCTTCCATGACCTTCAGGTTGATGCCGATGAGGTCGTCGCGGCTCATGCCAGGCTTGCGCGGCACGCCAGCGGTGACGATCACCACGTCGGCTCCGGCAATGGCTTCATACGAGTTGGCACCGACGAAGGCGGCATCGACGCCGAGCACGGGGGTCGCTTCAGCGATATCGAGAGCCTTGCCCTGCGGCACACCCTCCATGATGTCGAAGAGCACGATGTCTCCGAGTTCCTTCAAACCAGCGAGCAAAGCGAGTGTTCCGCCGATTTGTCCGGCGCCTACGAGGGCTATTTTACGACGCGACATTGGGGTTTCCCTTAACGTAAAGTGGAGGTGCGCTGCGACAATTCATGACGGTCGCAATACTCCGATCCTCAAGGGGGTGCAAGTCATTCGGAAGTCGATTGCCGGCAGCAAACGGCCATTACGATACCATCGCTGCGAGCGTCTCCAGATGCTCTGCAAGATCCTGTTTTGGTGCAAGATATTCCCGCGATCGCATCTCTTTCAGGCGTGACGCTGTGCGCTGGAATTCGAAGGATTCCGCTCCGGTCTCACCCCAGTAGAGCTTATCCGGCTCGGCATCTGCCGAGGCGATCAGAACCGCATGGTGATCGTAGAGCGTGTCGACGAGATTGATGAAGCGCTTGGCCTCATTGCGGCGCTCGAAGCCCATCACCGGAATGTGTTCGATGAAGACAATTCGGTAACGCGCCGCGATCTGCAGATAGTCGCCGGCCGCCAGAGCCACGCCGCAGATGTCGGCAAAATCGAAGCGCGCCGCCCGCTGGGTCGCCCGGGGGATATGGATGAAGCGACCGTGGTAGGGGATGGCCGCCGGTTCGCCGGGGCCAGCCGCGAGCCGCTGCCACAGCATCTCCATGCGCCGGTCGGCGGTCGGTCCGGGCGAGGAGAAGAACACCTCGCCGAGATCGTCCCGCTCGGAGCGGTAGTCGGTGCGGGCGGCGAGTTCGAACACCTCGACGTTGGCTTTGAGGAGGTCGATGAACGGCAGGAACAGCGCGCGATTGAGCCCGTCGCGATAAAGATCGTTCGGCGCGACGTTGGAGGTGGCGACCACCACCGTGCCGAGTTCGAACAGCCGCGCGAACAGCCGACCCAGGATCATCGCGTCGGCAATGTCGGTGACGGCGAATTCGTCGAAACACAGGAGTTTCGCCTCTCCGGCGAGATCGGCGGCAACCGGCGCAATCGGATCGCCATCGGCGAGCCGGCCGGCCAGGATCTCCTGCCGGGCGCGATGGATACGCTCCTGCGCGTCGGCCATGAAGTCGTGGAAATGCACCCGGCGCTTCGCCTTCAGGGCCACGCGATCGAAGAACAGATCCATCAGCATCGACTTGCCGCGCCCGACGGCGCCGTGGATGTAGAGCCCCCTGACGAACGTCGGCTTCGATTTCGCCCGCCCGAACAGCCAGCCGAGTGCGGAGTGTTTCGTCGCCAGCGGCGCCTCGCCGAGCCGCTCGGCCAGCGCGTCGAGTCTGGCGACGAGCCGCAGTTGCGACGCATCCGGCTCGATCTCGCCACGGCCGACCAGATGGTCGTAGCCGTCTTGGACCGAATGCATCTGGCGATCGTCGTCGTCCACGGCTTCCCCGCGTGCTGCACTGCAAAATCGGGGAAAAGCCTTAGCTGCGCCGGCAACGCCGCGCAATACAACTTCGAGCCAATGAGTCCGCGACATTTGGCCCAATCAGCCGCTCCGCAGGCCTGCGTTCGCGCCGCGCGGGTAGCTGCGGTCGGCGACTGGGGCGGCGCCCACACTCGTTGCGATGCAGGCATCGGCAAGCCGCGCGGCTGAGATACATGGATGCATTCGCGGTCGCTCCACCGCCTCGCGGGACGACCTGAATGGCAAGCCCCTGTCCGGCCAGGCAATTCGCCCGCCTCTCCAGAGGTAGGCCAGCGCCTCGCCGGGTCAATGGCACGGCGCGCATGGCATGGCTGACCTGTCGGAGCGCGATCCGGCATACCTCCCGGCCGACCAATCTCGCGACCAGCCGAGGCTCGAACCGTCCGGAACTCGGGTCGGCCGAGGCGACCGACCCGAGCGATCCGTGGCAGCAACTGCCAGAGCCGCCGTCAGCGTGGCGTCAGCACTTCCGTGCCAGCACCAGCCTTGTCGGCGATGGTCCAGACTCCGTCCAGCGTGCCGTCGTCCTCGATGTGGTAGATGACGAGGCCGACAGCGGCGCCAAGCTTGTAGGCGGCGGCGAGCGAGTCATCGTTGCGCATGCAGAACCCGGTCGAGGTCGTACCGCCCGTCTTCCACACGATGCGGCAGGTGGAATTGGACGCCGGCGTGATCGTGGCCGTGCCGGAATAGGCCGAGCCGTCGAAATTCGTGCCCTTGACCTTGTATTCGCCGCCAACCTGCGGGCCGGCAAACGCCGTAGCAGTCGAGGCAAGCATGAAAGCCGAAATCAAAATGAACTGTCGCATGGGCGATCCCAATCTCTGATGATGGATCGGGGGCGAAAAACACCGTCTGGCCGGCAGCGGCCGCCGCACGTGATCCCCCCGTCATCCGTCCGGCCGCGTGAACGTCGGGGAAAATACGCGCCCCGTCAACCGCCGCAGGACAATTCCGCGCGTCTCACCAGCGCTTCGGAACATTGCGAAGACCGGCCTGGCTTGCTATGAGCCCCAGGTTTGACAGACCAGCCCGCATCCGGCCGAGCGTTGCCCGCTTGCACCCGCGACCTGCCCGCCGTCTGCAGAGATCCATCCGAGGACATCGACCCATGGCTTCCTACAATCTCTTCCTGCTTCCCGGCGACGGCATCGGCCCCGAGATCATGGTCGAGTTGAAAGCGATCCTGAACTGGTTTGGCGCGGCCGGCATCGCCTCCTTCGAGACCGAATCCGGTCTCGTCGGCGGCGCGGCCTACGACGCCCATGGCAAGGCCATTTCGGAAAGCGACATGGCGCTTGCCCAGGCCGCCGACTCGGTCATCTTCGGCGCCGTTGGCGGTCCCAAGTGGGCTGATATCCCCTACGACGTCCGCCCGGAAGCCGGCCTGCTGCGTCTGCGCAAGGACCTTGGCCTGTTTGCCAACCTACGCCCCGCCATCTGCTATCCGGCGCTCGCCGATGCCTCGGCGCTGAAGCGCGAGCTGGTCGAGGGCCTGGACATCCTGATCGCCCGCGAGCTGACCGGCGGCGTCTACTTCGGCGAGCCGAAGGAAATCGTGACGCTGGAGAACGGCGAGAAGCGCGCCGTCGACACCCAGGTCTACACCACCCATGAAATCGAGCGCATCGCCCGCGTCGCCTTCGATCTCGCCCGCACCCGCGGCGGCAAGGTCCACTCGGCCGAGAAGCACAATGTCATGAAGTCGGGCGTTCTGTGGAAGCAGGTCGTGACCGAGGTAGGCAAGGGATACGCCGACGTCACCCTTGAGCACATCCTCGCCGACAACTGCGCCATGCAACTGGTCCGCCGCCCCAAGCAGTTCGACGTCATCGTCTGCGACAACCTGTTCGGCGACATCCTCTCCGACGTCGCTTCGATGCTGACCGGCTCGCTCGGCATGCTGCCGTCAGCCTCGCTTGGCGCCCCCGATCCGGTCACCGGCAAGCACAAGTCGATGTACGAGCCGGTCCACGGCTCCGCCCCGGACATCGCCGGCAAGGGGCTGGCCAACCCGATCGCCATGATCGGCTCTTTCGCCATGGCGCTGCGCTATTCCTTGGGCCAGATCGAAGCCGCCGATCTCCTCGACAAGGCGATCGCCAACGTCCTCGCCTCCGGGCTCAGGACCAAGGACATCGCCGCCGCCGGCCAGAATGCCGTCGGCACCAAGGAGATGGGCGCGGCGATCATCAAGGAACTGGGCAGCCTCGCCCGCTGATTGGGATGACCTCAGCCATGGCTCTCGGCCGCGCCGACCTCTTCGCCTATTTCGATACGCTCGGCATCGCCTCGACGACCTACGAGCACCGCGCCGTCTTCACTGTCGCCGAAAGCCACGACGTCAAGGCGCAGCTCCCCGGCGGCCACTCGAAGAACCTGTTGTTGAAGGACAAGAAGGATCGGCTGTTTCTCGTGGTCGCTGAGGGCGATGCGGCGATCGATCTGAAGTCCATCCACGAGAAGATCGGCGGCTCCGGTCGCGTCACCTTCGCCAAGCCGGACGTCATGCTCGAACTTCTCGGCGTCACGCCCGGCTCGGTGACGCCCTTCGGCCTCATCAACGACACCGAGCCCCGTATCACCGTCGTGCTCGACGAGGTGATGATGCGCCACGACATCCTCAACTTCCACCCCTTGGAGAACACCGCGACGACCTCGGTCGCCGCCGGCGACCTCATCAAGTTTCTGCGCGCGACCGGCCACGAACCGCTTGTCGTTCCGGTATCGAACGGCAAGGTGGTGATCGAGCCCACCGGCCACTGATCGGCCGCAAGCCCGATTTCGCCGCTGCGCGATTTGCCTTCACGCGGCTCGATCCCCATGTTACCTGACGATCGAACCAGCCAGCCGGATTGCGCCGTACCGCCGACCGGACGCGGCATCCTATTTTTCGGGGACTGACACCATGACCGGGCCCAGCTTTTCCTTCGGCAACTCCTATTCCGGCGCGGCTCAGCCGGCCCAGCCGGCCAAGCCCGCGCCCGCCGCGGCTCCGGCTGCTTTTGCGCCTGCTGTCAGCACCAACGACCTGATCAAGGAAACCACCACCCGCGACTTCCTGAAGGACGTCATCGAGACGTCGAAGCAGGTCCCAGTGCTGGTCGACTTCTGGGCCGACTGGTGCGGCCCGTGCAAACAGCTGACGCCGATCCTCGAAAAGGTCGTCACCAATGCCAAGGGCAAGGTACGGCTGGTCAAGATGAACATCGACAAGTACCCGGAAGTCGCCGGGCAGCTGGGCGTGCGTTCGATCCCGGCGGTGTTCGCCTTCAAAGGCGGCCAACCGGTCGACGGCTTCATGGGCGCGGTGCCCGAAAGCCAGGTGCAGCAGTTCATCGAACGGCTCGCCGGCCCGGTCGGACCGTCGGATGCCGAGGCGATGATCGAGGAAGGCCGGCTGGCGCTCGCCGAGGGCGACCTCGAAGGCGCCGCGCAGCTGTTCGGTGCCGCGTTGCAGATGGAGCCCGAAAGCGTCCCGGCCATCGTCGGCCTCGCCGACGTCTTCGTTGCCGCCAAGGAATACACCGAGGCGCGCGCCATTCTCGCCAAGCTGCCGGCAGGCAAGGATGCCGACCCGCTGGTCGCGGGCGTCAAGGCACGCATCGATCTGGAAGAACAGTCCGCCAAGCTCGGCGACCCCGTCGCGTTCGAGGCGCGCATCGCCCATGACGCCAACGACCACGAAGCCCGCTTTGGTCTGGCGCTCATCCTCAACGCCCACGGCGACCGCGAGGCGGCGATCGATCATCTGGTCGAGATCGTACGGCGCAAGCGCGACTGGAACGAGGAAGCGGCGCGAAAGCAGCTGGTGCAGTTCTTCGAGGCCTGGGGCCCTAAGGACGAGATGACGCTCTACGGCCGGCGGCGGCTGTCGTCGGTGCTGTTCGCGTGAGGAGACCACCCTGCCTGCCGGCAGGCCCGATGTCGAGCAAGGCTTGGAGGCGTTCATGACCCGGGCCGGAAACGCGATCTACAACGGCCCGGAAGATCTGCCGGGCGTCGTGCCGCTGTTCCCGCTGGCCGGCGCGCTGCTGCTGCCGCGCGGCACCATACCGCTCAATATCTTCGAACCGCGCTACCTTGCCATGATCGAGGCCACGATGCAGTCCGATCGCCTCGTCGGTCTGGTGCAGCCACTCGACAAGGAGCCGCTCGGCCCGAAGCCGCCACTCCATCCCGTCGGCGGCCTCGGTCGCATCATCCAATATGCCGAAATCGGTGACGGCCGCCTCGTCGTCACCCTCGTCGGCATCGCCCGCTTCCGCATCGCCGATGAGATTGACGGCCCGGCCCCTTACCGCTCCGCCCGCATCGACACGCGCAGCTTTGCCAGCGACTTCATCGTCGGCGTCGGCGAAGACTCCGTCGACCGCAAGGAATTGCTTTCGACCTTCCGCGCCTTCGTCGACGCCCACGACCTGCAGGTCGACTGGGACAGCATCGATCGCGCCTCCAATGAGGCCCTCGTCAATTCGCTGTCGATGATGTCGCCCTATGGGGCCGGCGAGAAGCAGGCGCTGCTCGAGGCCGCATCGCTGAAAGAACGGGCGGAGATCCTCGTCGCGGTCACCGAACTCGCGCTGTCCGGTGGCTCCGGCTCCCGCCGTTCACCGCTGCAATGACAGAAGGCTTTCACCCATGTCGAACGACTTGTCCGAAGCCGCCTCCCAGTCGCCCGATCGCCAGCGCGGCCGCGTCGATCCGAAGCTCCTGGAACTTCTCGTCTGCCCGCTGACCAAGGGAGTTCTGAGCTACGACGCCGAGGCGCAGGAACTCATCTCCAAGGCCGCCAAGCTTGCCTATCCGATCCGCGATGGCGTGCCGATCATGCTGCCGGAGGAAGCCCGCACGCTCGACGGCTGAGCGCGCTAACGACGGCGCAATCCTGCATCCCCGCCGCCCCAGATGAGGCCGCAGATGTCCGCCGACCCGCCAGATCCGTCCCCTGAAGCAACCCGCCGCCGCGAAGCCGATGCGGCGCTCGACCGGCTGAACCGGGACAACGGCAACTTCGGTCTGCCGCAGTATGGCTGGTCGGCAGAGGAGCCCAGCGACGATGCTGCCGAGCGCTGGGGGCGGCGCGTCGGTCGGGGCCTGTGGGCCGTCGCCGTTATCGTCGTCCTGTATCTTCTCATCCGTCTGTTCGTCGTCTCACCCGCCTGAGCGCAGTCATTTCCTCCGGAACGCCGAAACCACCATGAAGATCGACTGGACCCATCTGAAGGCCGCGAGCCTCGACGACTTCGAGACAATCGCCAGCTCGGCCTACCGGCAGCTGCCGGCCGAGTTCCGCCGGCTGACCGGCGATATCGTCATCCGCGTTGCCGAGTTTCCCGACGACGATGTGATCGACGAGATGGAACTTGAAAGCGAGTTCGACATTCTGGGCCTGTTCCAGGGCGTCGGGCTCGGCCACGGCTCCGCAGTGCCGATGACCGGTCAGATGCCGAACCTGATCTGGCTGTATCGCCGCCCCATCCTCGACTATTGGGCAGAAAACGACGAGACGCTCGGCGCCATCATCGTACACGTGCTGATCCACGAGATCGGCCACCATTTCGGCCTGTCCGACGACGATATCGACGCCATCGAGGCGGCCGCCGGCTGAACGGCTGGCCGCTGTCCGCCCATTCCGCCTTTCCCAAAAAAAGACCCCGGACGATTGATCGTCCGGGGTGGAGTGCCGTCACCAGGCGGCGCCGCCGGGAGGTCCGGGCCGCCTGGGCTGCGTGACGGCTCAGTTGTAGGCGCGTTCGCCGTGCGAGGTGAGGTCGAGGCCTTCGCGTTCCTGCTGGTCCGACGGACGCAGGCCGATCAGCACCTTGATGATCATCAGCGCAATGAAGGACACCACGGCCGACACCACGATCGCAGTCCCGACCGCCCAGAGCTGGGAGATCAGCTGTGCCTTCATGTCGTACGGCAGCATGGAGGTGGAGGAGTCGACGGCGGCGTAGTTGGTGACGCCGGTGCCGCCGAGGTAGGGCGCGTTGAACACGCCGGTCAGGATGGCGCCGACGATACCACCGACACCATGCACGCCGAACACGTCGAGCGCGTCGTCATAGCCGAACCAACCCTTGACGCTGGTCACAGCCCAGAAGCAGATCACGCCGGCAGCGATGCCGATGATGATCGCGCCCATTGGGCCGACCCAGCCAGCGGCCGGAGTGACGGCGACGAGGCCGGCGACGATGCCCGACGCGAGGCCGAGGGCGGAGGCATGGCCGCGGGTGATCGCTTCGGCGAACATCCAGGCGAGGCCAGCGGCAGCGGTAGCAAGCAGCGTGTTGGTGAAGGCGAGCACAGCCACGCCGGTCGCTTCGAGGTTGGAACCAGCGTTGAAGCCGAACCAGCCAAACCACAGCAGGGCAGCGCCGATCGCCGACATGGTCAGGTTATGCGGCGCCATGTTTTCCTTGCCGAGACCGATACGCGGCCCGAGCACGATGGCGCAGACGAGGCCCGCGATACCAGCGTTGATGTGCACCACGGTGCCGCCGGCGAAGTCGAGCGCGCCCTTGTTGTAGAGGAAGCCGTTGGTTGCGCCGATGGCGTCGGAGAAGGACGACAGCACGTCGGCGACCTTCGCCTTGTCGGTGCCGGCGGAGGTGAGATCGGCGAGGAACTTCTTCACCGAATCTTCGCCGAGAATGCCCTTCAGCGTGTCGAAGTTCGCCTGGCTCAGGGTGTAGGCGTCCGGGCCCTGCCAGAACCACACCATGTGGGCGATCGGCAGGTAGGAGAAGGTGAACCACAGCACCAGGAACAGCATCACCGCGGAGAACTTCATGCGTTCGGCAAATGCGCCGACGATGAGGGCGGGCGTGATGGTGGCGAAGGTGAGCTGGAACACCATGTAGACCATCTCAGGCAGGACAACGCCCTTGGAGAAGGTCGCGGCATTCGAGAAGCTCATGCCCGAGGCCGGATCGAAAGTGGTCAGGCCACTGAGGAACGCCTTCGAAAGCCCACCGAAGAAGGGGGCGAGGGTTGCGTTGTCGTTGGCCGAGAAGGCGACAGAATAGCCGTAGAGCGCCCACAGGATGGCCAGAAGGCTGAAGCCGGCAAAACATTGAACGTAGATCGACAGCACGTTCTTCGCCCGCACCAGACCGCCATAGAACATGGCAAGGCCGGGAACGGTCATCAGCAGCACGAGAGCGGTGGAAATGAGCATCCACGCCACGTCGCCCTTGTTCGGGACCGGCGGGGCCGGCGGTGCCACGGCGGGGGCCGTATCGGCAAATACCCCGTGGGCAGATAGGGCCATCAGGCCAAGTGCGATCGCACCAACGGAGGCGAAGCGCACAAGAGATCGGTTGGTCAACATGCAATCTTACTCCTGGATGAGCTCAAAGCGCCTCGACGTCGGTTTCACCGGTCCGGATACGCACAGCCTGATCGATGCCGTAGACAAAGATCTTGCCATCGCCGATCTGGCCGGTCTTGGCCGAGGACGCGATAGCCTGGACGACCTTTTCGACCTGATCCGAGGAGACGGCGACCTCGATCTTAATCTTGGGCAGAAAGCTGACGGCATATTCAGTGCCGCGGTAGATCTCGGTATGACCCTTCTGACGGCCGTAGCCCTTCACTTCGGTCACGGTGAGACCCTGCACGCCGATCGCCGTGAGGGCATCGCGCACCTCGTCCAGCTTGAACGGCTTGATGATGGCCACCACGAATTTCATGTGC
>JARLIT010000229.1 GCA_031291575.1 Ancalomicrobiaceae bacterium | reverse complement strand
GCCCGCTTCTTCCGCGAGCACGACCAGCCGCCACCGACGACCGCCTTCAATGCGGCACTGGCAAATCCCACCATCCGCCTGCGTCCCGGCACGCCGTGGCTGTCGGTCGCAATGGACGGCGACGGCGTCAGGGTCGAGACGCAGTCGCGCATGCTCCACTACGACCACCTGATCCTGGCGACGGGCAGCGTCGTCGACCTCGCCAGCCGGCCGGAGCTGAAGAGCCTCGCCGCAAGCATTGCCTTGTGGCACGATCACTTGCTGCCGCCGCCCGGGGAGGACGACGACCGGCTGGCGGCGCTCCCCTATCTCGACGAGACCTATGGCTTCATCCCGCGCTCGCCGGAGGACCATTGGGTCACGCGCGTGTTTGCCTTCAACGGCCTGAGCGCGGTCAGCCACGGCCCGCATTCGACCTCGATCAGCGGCCACCGCCACGCGCTGCCGCGGCTGGTACGCGGCGTCACCCGGCGGCTGGTCGTCGATATCGAGGCGACGGTGCTGGCGGGACTGCACGCCTATCGCAGCAACGACTTGGCCGTTGCCGACGATTTCGAGGCTGGATTCGGCAGCGACGAGGAGGGACGCCCATGAGCACCGAGACCAACCCGGCAACCGTCTTCGTGCAGGACTTGCCCATCCTGGAGCTGACGGCGGAGACCTTCGCCGCCTTCGGCACGGTGATCCCGCCGACCGAGGATGGCGTTCCATTCGGGCCCGGCGACGCGCAGCTCGATCTGACCAAGGGGACGCCCCGCTTCTACTGCATGCGCGTGCCGGCGCGCGGGTTCCTGGTCGAGAGAATCACCCGCCACCGCAACGTCACCCAGGCGCTCGCCTCTTCCGGCGGCCACGACTGGTGGCTGGCAGTCGCGCCGCCGAAGGATCTCGATGTCGTCGATGCCGAGCCGGCGCTCGAAGATATCCGCGCCTTCCGCATTCCCGGCGATACCGCGGTGATGCTCTATGCCGGCACATGGCATGCCGGGCCGCTGTTCGAAGGAGCCGAGCAGAGCTTCTTCAATCTGGAACTCGCCGACACCAACGTCGTTGACCACCACACGTGCAAGCTGACGCAGCGCTACGGCACGGCGCTGCGACTGGTGTGAACCGGACCGCTACGCACGGCGATCCCCGACGACCGCGACCAACGGGGCGGCAGGATCGGCCATCGAAAGGTATCATCCCCGCTCGAGCGCTTTCAAGCGCGAGGGGAAGGGAATCCAAGAAGCCAAGATCGCGTCTGTGGCCTTCTGGATCCCCTTCCCTCGACTGGCTTCGCCAATCTCGCCGGGGATGGCAGCCGTGCAGTCAGGCAGCACTGCAAACCACACTCACTCCAAACACCTGACCACCAGCCGTGACGGCGCATCCACCCCGTGCCGGATCGCAAGCGTCGGCACCTGGCAATCGGCGAGGCTCGCCTCCTCCGGCCGAACGCCCGTGCCCGGATTGACCATGAAGGCCGGCCAACTTGCTGCCGCGAGCGACAGCCGCAGACGTCTACCCGCCGGCACGGTCATCATCGTGCGATTGAGGTCGACGATCACGGGCGCGGTCGCCGCGCCGGCCGGCACCCGCACGAACCCGCCGGCCAGCGCCATCGCCGATCCGTCGTCGGCGACCACCGACAGGGTTGCGGCCAGATCGAAGCTCGGCCGGTCGCACGCGACATGGATCTCAGCCCGGATCGGCCCTGAGATCGTCAGATCGGCGGCGAGCGGCGCGCTCGTGAACACCGCCACGTCGCCGCGTTCGTCGACGCTGGCGCGATCGACGTAACCTCCGGGCGTGCCGAGCGTCAGGCCGTGGCTCGGCGCGGGCCGCCAGGGGTCGCTGACCAGCCGATCGATTCCCGTCGGTCCCGGCTCGGACGAAAGCCCACCGTCGGTCACCGTCGGCGCAGCCCGGCCGTTCGACGCCAGGAACAGCGCGACCTCGCGTCCCTCCGGCAGCCGATCGAAGGCGACGAAGCGCCGCTGTCCCAGATCGAACAACTCCACCGCCGGGCGCGGCTCGGCGCCCTTCAGCACCTGATCGAAGAAGCCGACGATGTCCGCGTCGATGCCGCCGCCGGCTTGCCGCCCCAGATCGGGCCCGTTCCCGCTTCCCCACGGCAGATGCGGCCACGGCCCGACCTTCAGCCGAGCCGCCGCGCCACCTGCCGTGAACGCCGCGTGCGCCGCGAACGTGCCGGCGAGCATTATGTCGAGCCAACCGCCGACGTGCAGCGTCGGCACGTCGAGCCGCTGCCCCGCGAGGAGGGCCGCAGGCGATCGCGCCGCCCAATAGGCCGGATCGTCGGCGAGCCAGTCATCGTAATGGCTGTATTGGGAATGGGCATCGAGAACGTCGAGATGGGCAGGACGGGCCCCGCCGCAGAGCCGGCCGAGCGCCGAGCGGAGCGCATGATAGGCGCTCGCATCGCCGGCGCGCCGGGCATTTTCCGCCGCCATCTGCACCGCCCACATCTGGCCGCCCTGCAACCTCAAGGCGCCGCCCTCGTAGGCCCAATGATCGCGGATATCCCAGGGAGCCATAATGACCGCCATGGCCGATGGCTTGACCGAACCTGCCCGAATG
>JARLIT010000228.1 GCA_031291575.1 Ancalomicrobiaceae bacterium | reverse complement strand
TGTCCATTACCTCGACGGCGGCCATCGGCAGCGTCTTGGCCGCATCGCTGATGACGGGAGATGGTGGCCTGTTTGCCGACAGCGCCTTCGCCATGCCGGTCGGCATCGTCACGTTTCTGCTGGCCGGCCTTGCCGTCGGCGTGATGAACGGCTTCTGCGTCGCCGTCCTCGGCATGCCGTCATTCATCGTCACGCTCGTGTCGCAGATGTTCCTGAGCGGCCTGGCTGTGTGGTTCACCTCGATGGTCTCCACCTCTGTCAGCATCGGCGACTTGCCGCTGGCCTTCACCCTGATCGGCCGTGGTAGCGTTCTCGGCGTGCCCTATGCCTTCCTTTTGTGTGCGGCAATCGGCCTCGGCGCCTTCTGGGTGCTGCGCTTCACGCTGCTCGGCAAGTGGCTCTATGCTGTCGGGACGAACCCGCAGGCGGCCCTGGTGTCGGGTGTTCCGGTCAAGCGGGTCGTCTGGCTGGCCTTCATCCTGTCGTCGGTCTGCGCCTCGGTGGCGGCGATCATCTACACCGGTCGCCTGGAAACCGGCACGCCCATTCTTGGCCAGCGCGTGTTTCTCGATGTGATCGGCGCGGTGGTGATCGGCGGCGTCAGCCTGTTCGGCGGCAAGGGCAAGATCTCCTGGGTCATTCTCGGCGTGTTGTTCCTGTCGGTCGTCGATAAGGGCCTGCAGCTGCTCGGCGTGTCGCTGTTCGCCGTCTTTGCCGTCAAAGGCGGAGTGATCCTGGTCGCTGCGGTTCTCGACGCGCTGCGCAATCGTCTTTTGGTGGGAGGGGTGCGATGAACAGCGCCATCGAGCTGGCCGACGCGCCAGCCGTCCTTGACGTCAACGATCTGCGCAAGAGCTTCTTCGGAATCGAGGTGCTCAAGGGCGTGAGCTTCAGCCTCCGGCCTGGCCGGACGATCGGGCTGATTGGCGAAAACGGCTCGGGAAAGTCAACAACTGCAAATATTATCAATGGCTTACTTAAGCCAACTAGCGGAACCATGTTGGTCGGTGGCAGCGACTACACCCCGTCCGGTCCGCGTGACGCCATGGCTGCCGGCATCGGCTTCATCCACCAGGAGCTCAACCTCTTTGAGAATCTGACCGTTGCCGAAAACCTGGCACTGCGGGCGTTCCCGCGGAGCATCGGCTGGCTGCCGCACATTGATGCCAGGCGCATGCGGGAGCGCGCCCGCGAGCAGCTCGCCGAGGTCGGTCTGGAGATCGACCCTGGCACGCCGGTCAGCAAATTGGCCCAGGGCGAGCGGCAACTGGTGGAAATTGCCAAGGCGCTGTCGGTCGACGTCAAGGTCATCATATTCGACGAGCCGACGACGTCGCTGACGACGCGCGAGGCCGAGCGGCTGTTCGAGCTGATGGAGCGATTGAGGCGTCGCGGCATCGCCATTCTATACATCAGCCATATCCTGACCGACGTCCTGCGGCTGTGCGACGAGGTCGTCATTCTGCGCGACGGAAATCTGGTCGAAGACGTGCCGACTGCCGGCCTGACCGTGTCGCACATGATCGAGGCCATGCTCGGGCGGCCGCTTGCCGAGCTCTTTCCCGAACGCACGCCGCGCGCCGTCGCCTCGATCGCCACCAAGCCGATGCTGACGGTGCACGGGCTGAACCAGCCGGGGATCGTCGCCGATCTCAATTTCACCGTCGGCGCCGGCGAAATCGTCGGCATTGCCGGGCTGATGGGGTCGGGGCGGTCGGAAATGGCCCGTATCCTGTTTGGCCTCGATCCTGCCTCCGGCGGCGAGGTACTGGTCGACGGACAGCGGATCGACCCGCGGTCTCCCCGCACCTGCATGGCTGCCGGCATCGCACTCCTCACCGAAGATCGGCGAGGTGACGGGCTGTTGATGTCGATGGACGTCCTGGCCAATTTGCTGCTCGCCAAGATAGCTGATGTCGTTTCATCGTCATTTTCGATGGTACCGGAGGCGCGGCTCGAAGCCGAGGCCGGGGACATTGCCGCCAAGCTGCGCATCAAGGCACATGACCTGAGCCGACAGCCGGTCCGCAGCCTGTCCGGCGGCAATCAGCAGAAGGTCGTCCTCGGCAAATGGCTGCTGCGGTCGCCCAAGGTCCTTATTCTCGACGAACCGACGCGCGGCATCGATGTCGGCGCCAAGGCGGAGATCTACGCTCAGATCCACAAACTCGCCCTCAACGGCGCCGCGGTTTTGGTGATCGCCTCGGAGTTCGAAGAGCTGTTCGGCATCTGCGATCGAATCCTGGCCATGGCGCACGGCGAAATGGTCGCCGAGTTTGCAGGTCCGACCTTCGATCGAAATGCTGTCCTCGCCGCCGCCATGCAAACTCATGTCAAGGCTTCCTGAGATGCACACCAGCCAACAGACGCTGAAACTGACACTGCTCAGGGCGACACCGGCCATCATGTTCGTGGTGATCCTGATCCTGTTTTCGATTCTGTCGCCACGCTTTCTGAACGTGCAGAACCTCACGAATATCCTGACCCAATCGGCCTACATGGGCACGATGGCCATCGGTATGACCTTCGTCCTGCTGATCGCCGGCATGGACCTGTCGGTCGGCGCGGTGATGTACGTCAGCGCGGTGCTGCTGATCCTCTATCTTCCGGCTTTGCCGATGATCGCGGCGATGCTGCTGATGGCAGCCATCGGTGCGTTGTTCGGGCTGATCAATGCCGTATTCATCGTCAGGCTGAAGGTGATTGCCTTCGTCGTCACCATCGCCACCCTCTATGTCGGCCGCGGGCTCGCTCTCTACGTGTCGTCGACCAGGACGGCATTGGCGCCGAGCAACGTCTTGGCATTCGGCGAGGGGGCGTGGTTCGGCGTCTCCTACGCGATCTGGACGCTTGCCGCCCTATTCGGCGTCGCCTTATGGATCGAACGCTGCACGCCGTTCGGCCGCTATCTCTACGCGATGGGGGCCGACTATGACGGTGCCCGCAAGGCCGGCATACCCGTCGGCGCGATGACTTTCGCTGTCTACGTGCTGTGCGGCATGTTCGCTGGCATCGGCGGCTTCATCTCGCTCAGCCAGACCGCGGCAGCTTCGTCCAACTTCGGCTATGGCGTCGAATTTCCGGTGGTGGCTGCGGCCGTGCTCGGCGGCACCAGCCTGTTCGGCGGGCGTGGCAGCGTCGTCGGTTCGGTGTTCGGCGCGGTGCTGATCCAGACCGTGCAGAACGGTCTCGTCCTGCTCGACGTCAATCCGTATCTCTATCCGCTGGTGATCAGCGGCATCATCTTCATCGCCGTGCTGCTGGATAGCCAGCGGACGCAGCTGCTCTCGCGTCTGACGCGCCGGCAGATCCGCACCGATACCGCCTGAGTGAGGCCGCTCCGACCGATGTGGACGTCGTCGCTTGCGCGCGCCAGCGGAGGTGAACCAGACGCGAATGCCAGCGCGCAGGAAGTTTCCCGGAAATTGGCATGCCGCTGCATGCGCATCCGGGACAAGAACCGGCGACCGGCCAGTCGCCACGTCAGATGGTCCAAGACTGCAGAGGAAACACCATGTTCAAGGGCAAATTCGCTATCATCGCCGCAACCACTGGCTCCTGCTCGGATCGCTTCGTGACGGGCGGCTATGGGTCACCCTATCGGCGCGATGAACTGCTGGACAATCTCGCCAAGATCGACGGCCTCGGTGGCCTCGAACTCTGCTACGGCAGCGACGTGACCGAGGAAACGCTTGCGGCGGTCGACGCCAAGCTCAAGCGCCATGGCATCAAGGTCGCGGCCATCGGCGTCGACGTCTTCGGTCAGGCCAAGTGGGGCAAGGGAGCCTTCGCCGCCAAAGATGCGGCAACGCGCAAAGCCGCCGTCGCCCACACCAAGTCGGTGATCGACATGGCGGCGGCGGTCGGCTGCGATCTGGTGAACATCTGGCCGGGCCAGGATGGCTACGATTACTGCTTCCAGGCTGACTACCTGAAGGAACGTGCCTGGTTCGCCGAAGGCGTCAAGGAATGCTGCCAGCATCGTCGCGACGTCCGGGTGGCGATCGAGTACAAGCCCAAGGAGCCGCGCACCCACAGCTACATCAGCACGGCCGCCACAGCCATCCTGATGGTACAG
>JARLIT010000227.1 GCA_031291575.1 Ancalomicrobiaceae bacterium | reverse complement strand
GGCATTGGTTAGCGGACGGGAGATTGCAGTGTTGGAGCGCAACCTATCCACGAGCAGCGGCATGGTCGGCAATGTGCTGTCGGTCCGCGGCTCCGAAGCTCACATCGGGCTGGCCGCCACTGTCGAAGGCGCCGATTCTGCCCGGCCGACTGTGGGCAAGTTCCTCGCCATCGAGTCCGGTGCCGGTTCGATCATCGGCCTCATCGCCGAAGTCACGCGGCGCGGTCTTGAGGATTGCAAGGGTGCGAACTGCGCGGCGCTCGCCCGCATCGAACTGATGGGAGAGATCGTGCGCGCGCCTGGGCATCTGGCGCAGTTCCGCCGCGGCGTCGGCGAATACCCGGCGATCGGCGATCCGGTGCGCCTCGTTTCCGCCGACGACCTGCAGGTGATCTATGCGCCGTCGAGCAGTCGTACGATCGCGGTCGGGCATTTGAGCCAGGACCCGGCCATCGCCGCCAAGGTCGACGTCGAAAACCTCCTGACCAAACATTTCGCCATCTTGGGGTCGACCGGCGTCGGCAAGTCGAGCGCAGTAACAGTGATGCTGCGCGCCATCCTCAGCGCCCGCCCGCAGACGCGCATCCTCCTCCTCGATGCACACAACGAATACGCCCGCTGCTTCAGCGACAAGGCCAGCATCATCAACGAACGCAATCTGAAGCTGCCGTTCTGGCTGTTCAATTTCGACGAATTCACCGACGTGATCTACGGCGGCCGCGTGTCCGTGCCGGACGAAATCGAGATCCTGGCTGAACTGATCCCGATCGCCAAGGGCTCCTACCAGCAGATGCGCACGACCAACGACCGGCTGGCGCTGAAACGGCGTGAGGCACGCCAGTCCGCCTTCACGGTCGATACGCCGGTGCCCTACCTGATGCAGGACCTCTTGTCGCTCATCGACGATCGGATGGGCAAGCTGGAGAACCGCTCGTCGCGCATGGTCTACCATCGGCTGATGACGCGCCTCGAGATGCTGAAGGGCGATCCGCGCTACGCCTTCATGTTCGAGAACGCCAACGTCGGCGGCGACACCATGGGGTTGCTGTTGTCGCAGCTGTTCCGGCTCGAGCCGGACGGACGGCCGGTCACCGTGCTGCAACTCGGCAGCCTGCCGTCGGAGGTGGTCGACGCCGTCGTCTGTCTGATTTCGCGCCTCGCCTTCGAGTTCGGACTTTGGAGCGATGGCGCCCTGCCGCTCCTCTTCGTCTGCGAGGAGGCGCACCGCTACGCCGCCGCCGATTACACCCAGGGCTTCGCCCCTGCGCGGCGTGCGCTCGCCCGCATCGCCAAGGAAGGACGCAAATACGGCGTTTCGCTCGCCCTTGTCACCCAGCGCCCCGCCGAACTCGATCCGACGATCATTTCGCAGTGTTCGACGCTGTTCGCCATGCGGATGGTGAACGACCAGGATCAGACGCTGCTGCGCTCTGCTGTCTCCGACGCCGGCGCCGACCTTCTCGGTTTCGTGCCTTCGCTCGGCACCGGTGAAGTGGTCGGCTTCGGCGAAGGCATGCCGCTGCCGGCACGATTCACCTTCAATCAGCTCGATGCCTCGCTGTTGCCGCGCAGCGAATCCTCCGTATCGCAGTTCGGCGAAATCGGCGAACTCGATCGCGCGAGCTTCGTGAAGACGGTGATCGAGCGTTGGCGCGGTGCGATGACGCGACAGTCGACGTCTTCCGTCCTCGACGACTTGCCGGCGCCGGCCGCGCCTATCACTCCGAGCACGGTCTCCGCCTATGCCTCTGCGATCGAACGGGGCTTGAGGGCCGCTGCCGCCGACCAGGCGACGGGACCGGCCGCCGAGATCCGCGATCAGACCGCCCCGAGCTATCCCTCGCCGAGACGGTGGTAGTCCACTTGCGGCGCGTGGCCGACCCATTGGCCGAGCCCGAGCCTCGTCAGCCTCCTGCTGTGCTGCCTTGTCAGCGAAGTTCCAACCCGATGACCGACGACGACAGACACAGCGAGCTTGAGACGATCCTGGGCAGCCTGCCGGTCGGTCTGTGGATCGGGCGGGCGGATGGGTCGGTCGTGTTTGCCAACGAAGCGGGCAAGCGCCTTGCCGGCGCCGGGACGGGAACCGTCCGTGTCGGCGACCGCGCCGTCCGCATCGACGAGTTCCGGCAGTCGAACAACGGCCTGCCGGTGACCTCCCGGATGTCGTTCGACGTCACCGACGCCAGCCTGCGCGAGGAAGATCTGTTTGCCCGCGTCTATTTCGACGAACTCACCGGACTGCCCAACCGGCGGCTGATCGAGCGCAGCGTCGCCGCGCTGATCGCCGAATCGAGCGGGCCGTTCGCTCTCGCCTTCCTCGATATCGACGGCTTCAAGCACATCAACGACTACTACGGACACTCGATCGGCGACACGCTCCTGGTGCGCATCGCCGAGCGCATCTCGCGCGGCCTCAGGCCGTCCGACATGCTGGCCCGTGTCGGCGGCGACGAGTTCGTGCTGCTGTTGTCGCCGATCGTTAGCCCGCAGGAAGCGGCAACGATCGTCGAAGGCATCGCCGAACGGCTGAAGAAGGCCCACTATGTCGAGGATTTCGAAATCCTGTCGTCGGCTTCCTTCGGCGTCGGCATCTACCCGAAGGATGGTGATAGCTACGAGGTACTGCGGTCCAACGCCGACAGCGCCATGTATCGGTCGAAGGGCGCGGCCAAGGGCGGCGTGTGGTTCTTCGATTCGACCATCGCGCATGCCGCGGCCGAAAAGGCCCGGTCCGAACAGCGGCTGCGGCTCGCCATCCGCGACAAGCGGCTCCTGTGCGCCTATCAGCCGAAGGTCGATTTCCGCAACGATACGATCACCGGCATCGAAGTGCTGCTCAGGTGGCGGGACGAGGATGGCGTCATCCGCGCCCCCGGCGACTTCATCGCCCTGGCGCTCGAACTCGGACTGATGGACGACGTCACGTTCATGATCCTGGCCGAGACGCGGCGCGCCATCGACCGCATCAACGAGGCTTTCGGCGAGTCCGCCTCGATCAGCATCAACGTCGCGGCGGTGCAGGCGTCGAACCGGCAGTTCATGCGCTCGCTGGTCGATGCCATCGAGCGGACGGGTACGCCCAAGCGCTACATGCTGGAAATCACCGAGGAGGCCTTTCTGGCGTCGAGCGACTTCCAGCGCAACATCCTGCCGATGGTGCGCGAGATCGGCACGCGGGTCTCCGTCGACGATTTCGGCGTCGGCTATTCGTCGCTGTCGGCGCTTGCCGAAATCACCGCCGACGAATTGAAGGTCGACCGCTCCTTCATCACCGACGTGCACAAGCGGCCACGCAGTCAGGCCGTTCTGAGGGCGATCGAATCGCTCGGCCGCTCGCTGTCTATGTCGATCGTAGTCGAAGGCGTGGAAACCTTCGAGGAACTCGCCTACCTGCAGGCCGCCACGCGGATCCACTGCGCCCAGGGCTTCTATTTCAGCCGGCCGATCGTGTTCGACGATCAGGCGGAACGCTCGGCGCTCGTCGATGAACCGCGCAGCACCCCGCAGACGCGTTTCGCAACGGGGTCGCGGCGGTAGCGGCCACCGCCAGCACCCTCCCCGGTCAACGGTCATTGACTTCCGGCAATCCCGCCGGCCCGAGCGACTTCATAAACCGAATTTTCAGTTGCGGCCTGTAGATTGACCCAACTTGTCTTCGGGCATGTGGTTGGGGGAGCGGGACGTCATCGTCATTGCGAGTACCACTCGAGAAGAAATTCGACGGGGCTGGCCTTTCCACCAAGACAATCAGCGCCTTGGCCATCGATCTCCGCTTGCCAGTCAGATCGCGTGTTCCATCCGACTGCGGCACTCCAGGATTGATGGACACGGCGGAATGCCATCGCCTGGGGCGGTTCCGGATTGGATGGACTCTTCTGACCGTACGGAACTGCACCAGATTCACTAGGTCGAGCGTGCCCCATTCGGATTGATCGATTCGATCGGGACGGGACGCGCTCAGGGTCCGTGGACGCCGCTGGATGGACGTACATCGCGCCGACGGAATGGGCGACCAGGAGCTGAAAGAGCGGCTGCTGATCGTCGACGACAGCCGCTCGGTGCTGTCGCTGATGTCGATTGCGCTCGGGCAGTTGCCGGGCGTGGAAATCGACACCTGCCTCAGTTGGAATGCTGCCTGGACCAAGATCCTCAACACCCAATACGATGCGCTGATCGTCGACTATTTCCTGCCCGAGGGAGACGGCATCTCGCTGGTCCGCCGCCTGCGTGAGCGCGAGGACTATCGGACCATCCCGATCGTGATGGTGACCTCCGCGCTCGACCGCGAGACGCGCTTCGAGGCGCTCGCCGCCGGGGTCAACGATTTTCTCACCAAGCCGTTCGACAGTTTCGAATTACAGGCCCGCATCGTCAACCTTCTGGCGCTGCGCCGCGCGCAGGTGCAGCTGGCCCGGCACGCGGCCGACCTCAGCGAAGCCGTCATCCGCGCCACCCGCGAGATCGTGCTGCGCGAGGAGGAGATGATCTGGCGTCTGGCGCTGGCGATCGAGATGCGCGACGGCGTCACCGGCGACCACGTGACGCGCGTCGCCGAGATCAGCCGCACCATCGCCCGCGGGCTCGGTCTCGCCGAGCATCACTGTCAGATGATCTATCTTGCCGCGCCGTTGCACGACATCGGCAAGATCGGCGTGCCCGACGCCATCCTCGGCAAGCCGGGTCGGTTGAGCGCGACGGAAATGCAGGAGATGCGCCGGCATGTCGAATACGGCATCCGCGTCCTCGGCAACGGCGCATCCGATCTCCTCAAGGTCGCGGCGGCGATCGTCGGCGGCCATCACGAGAAATGGGACGGCAGCGGCTATCCGGCCGGCTTGGCCGGTGAGGATATCCCGATCGAGGCGCGCATCGTCGCCGTCGCCGACGTGTTCGATGCGCTCTGCTCCGAGCGACCTTACAAGCCGGCTTGGCCGCTGCATCAGGCGATCGAGGAGATGCAAGCCGGCAACGGCACACATTTCGATCCTGCCTGCATCGCGGTTTTCCGCGCTACCTTACCGGAGATCATCCGAATCATGACCAGCCGCCAGATGGCTCACTGGGCTCCCAGCACGAGCAGTGCGCTGGCAATCGATATCCAGGTCGAGCAAGAAGATACCTCGCCGATCATCGAATGGGCGACAAACTCGAGGCGAGCATCGCGATGACGACCCCCCTGTCCAAGACCGGGCTGACGCTCGCGGACCTCTCCGACGGCCACCTCTTCCAATATGTCGACGGCGAGCTCGAGAAGGCGCGGGCGGAGATCGAGCAGCGGTTTCTCGCCGGCGGTGCGGCTCTGGCTGCGGCCTACGATCTGATCGGCGAACTGCTGGCAGCGCTCGACGGCGCAGTTGCCGCGTTCAGCGACGAAAGCGCTCGCGTCGCCGCCATGCGGCTGAAGGATACGGTCGCCGAACTCGGCCGATCGACGGTGGCGGAGGAGCACCGGCTCGCCGAGCTCGGCTCCATGGCCAAGGTCGGCGCGTCGATGACCACCCTCCTCAAGGATATGCACGGGATTCTCGGCTACATCGGCACCTGTGCCTCGGCGACCCGGATCACCGGCGCTGGCAGCGACGAGTTCATCGGCTTTGCCGACGATATCGCCACCTACGTCCGCTCCGCTGATGGCGAGGTCACGCGCTTTGCCGGCCGGCTGGAACAGATCAAGACCCAGCTCAATGGCGTCGAGGTGGAAAGCAGCCGCGCCGTAGCGCTAATGGGAACGACCCTGCCGGAGCTGTCGACCACCCTGATCGAGGCTGCCGCCGCCATTGCACGGCGACGCCACGAACTGGAGAAAATCGCGACGCGGGCCGCCGTACTCGTCACCGCCGTGAAGAACAAGGTGGCGACGGTCCTGTCCGGCCTGCAGATCGGCGACGTCACGCGGCAAAGGATCGAGCACGTCCAGGCCGGCATCCGCGCCATGCTGGCCGAAACCGGCGAGCCGGCCGAGCTGGAGGCGCTCTACGCCGCAGCGCATCGACTGTTCGTCGGCCTTGTCGTGTCGCTGCAGACGGATTTCCGCGATCAGACCGGTCAGGTACTGGCAACCATGGGGTCGCTTGCCTGCGACGCGGAAGCCATCCTCGCCTTCCATCACACGATCGACCATTCCGGCACGGCCAAAGCGCACGACCCGATGCAGACCGTCGAAGTCGGCGTGAGCGCGGCGCGCAGTCTGGTCGCGGAGATTGAGGCAGCCCAGCGCCGGGCGATCGAGGCGCGCGACGCGACGAGCGGATTGGCGAGCGAACTGCTCGACGACATGGGGCGCATCGGCAATCTGCGCAACGTGCGCGATGACATCCGCTGTCTGGCCATCAACGCCTTCCTGCGCTGCTCACGCATGGGCGCCAACGGGCGCGCCGTCGGCGTCATCGCCACCGAAATGAACACGGCGGCGGAACGGCTCGGCCATGCGGCCGAAGGCATCCTCGGGCGCGTTGCCGGCATCCGGGCGCAAGCCGATCGGCTGTCCGGCGGACCAGCGCAGCGCGACATTGTCGGCGAGCTCGACGACGTGGCTGCAACCTTGCGAGCGGCCAATGCGACCACCGGAAGCCATCTCGGCATGATCTCGCGCCAGGGAGATGCCGTCGTGTCGCGCATCGGTCAAATCGTCGAGGAGCTCGACTTCGGCCGATCGCTCGGCGAAACGCTCGAGGGCTGCGTCAACTCGCTGCGGCTGGGTCGGTTCGGAACGCCCGGGTCGACCGTCGACCATGCTGACTCAGTCCTGATCAGGCGCTTTTCGGAAGATCAATATTCGTACTATACGATGGCCAGTGAGCGCGAAGTCCACCGCGCAATGCTCCCGATCGGCATTCCGGACGATTTACCAGCGATTAACCATAAATCTCTTTCGCATTTGGACGAAAGTTGTGACGATTGCTTTCTGTGAGTCTTTTGAATCACTTACCCATTTCACATTTGGTTAATTCTATATTTGTATATTTAGAGTTCGTTTAGAAACAAGGCAATAACGTGCTGGTACCAGAATGAGGTCACCAGCATGGAACATATTGCAGACAGTCTAGATCCCACCCCGCCTCCATCTAGTCTGACCATCCGCGACATCCAGACCTTGCATGGCCTGATTACCAAGGCGCTCTCCGGCAAAGATCCGGTGAGAGTCGCATTCAAGGACGACGTGGCCGTCGACCTGAGCTTCATCCAGCTGATCGAAGCCGCGCGCCTCAGTGCCAGAAACGATGGCAAAACCTTCTCCTTGTTACGGCCCGTCGGCGGCAATGTCCGCCGCGTGCTCGAGCGAGGCGGCTTCTTGTCGCCCACCAACCCCGACGCTGCCCGTTTCTGGCTGCATGAAGAGGTCACTCCATGACAGGGCAAATACTGACAGTCGACGATTCTGCTTCTGTTCGCATGACGACCCGCATGGCGCTGACCCGCGCCGGCTTCAGCGTCATCGAGGCCGTGGATGGGCTCGATGGGCTTGCCAAGGCCAAGACCAGGCGCTTCGACGCCATCGTCACCGATCTCAACATGCCCAACATGGACGGGCTCAAGATGATCGAGGAGATGCGCCGCCTGCCGAACCAGATCGGCGTGCCGATCCTGTTTCTGACAACCGAATCCGATGCGGGGCTCAAAACCCGCGCCAAGGCTGCCGGCGCCACCGCCTGGCTGACCAAACCATTCGAGCCCGACCAACTGGTCAAGCTCGTCACGAGGGTGCTGGGCAGATGAGCACAATCGACCCGATGGACATCTTCCGCGCAGAAGCGGCCGAGCTTCTGGAACAGATCGAACAGGGCTTGCTCGATCTCGAGCATCAGCTCGACGACCGGGCACAGATCGACAGCGTGTTCCGCGGCCTGCATACGCTCAAAGGCTCGGGCGCCATGTTCGGTTTCGACGCGCTCGCCGCCTTCACCCATCATTGCGAGACGGCCTTCGACCGCGTGCGCAAGGGATTGACGCCGGCCACGACCGACCTGGTCATGGCGGTGCTCGCCGCCCGCGACCATATGCGCGCCCTCGTCGATGATCCGAACGGCGATCATGCCGCGGTCGGTGCTGAATTGCTGAGGAAGTTGCAGGATGCCGTCGCGGGTGGCTCCGGCCAACCGGCCGCCGCGGCGCCGATCGCCGAAGCTCCCAAATCGTTCGCGGTCGACGAGACCGTGCCCCCCGCGACCGCAGGCAAGGACGATGGGTCGGAGCTGCACCGCTGGAACATCCGGTTTTCGCTGCCGCGCGATACGATGGTCAACGGCACCAACCCACTCGCCCTCCTCGACGAGATGCGCGATCTCGGCGAGGCCGACGTCCGTGTCGATCTCAGCCGCGTGCCGCCGCTTGACGCCATCAAGCCGACCGAACTCTATCTCTCCTGGATCGTCACGCTGACGACCGACCGGCCGCGCGCCGACATCGAGGACGTGTTCATCTTCGTGATGGACGAGATGACGCTCGAGCTTGAGGATCTCGGCCCCGTCGGAGCAACCGAAACGATTCCGGTCGCGGCGCCCGCCGAGATCGCCGCCGCAGCTGCCACTCCGATCGCGGTCCCCGTCGCAGTCGAACCGATCCACAACGCGGCATCTGCCGCCGACAAGACATCGCCTGCCGCCGGGGCGGCGGCGACCGACGCCAAGGCCCATCGCAAGGCCGAAAGCGTGCGCGTACCGGCCGAACGCCTCGACGAACTGATGGACCGGGTCGGCGAACTGGTGATCGCCCAGTCGCGCCTCACCCAGATCGCCGGTTCGAGCCTCGACACGCAGTTGAGGACGGTGAGCGAGGAAATGGAGCGGCTGTGCAGCGAACTCAGGACCACGATGATGGTGCTGCGCATGGTTCCGGTCGGCACGCTGTTCGAACGGTTCCGCCGGTTGGTGCATGATCTGCAGCGCGATACCGGCAAGACGATCGAACTCGTCACTGCCGGCGAGACGACGGAGATGGACAAGACCGTGATCGAGCGCCTCGCCGATCCGCTCGTCCATCTGGTGCGCAACGCGGCCGATCACGGACTCGAATCTCCGGAAGGCCGGCGCGCAGCTGCCAAGTCGGAAATCGGACGCGTCACCCTCTCCGCCCGTCAGGTCGGCGGCGAAGTGATCGTGACGGTCGCCGACGACGGCCGCGGCATCGACCGCGACAAAATCCGGGCGAAGGCCGAGGCATCCGGTCTGATCCCCACCGGAGCGGCGCTCTCCGAGCAGGAGATCCTGCAGCTGATCCTGCAGCCCGGATTCTCCACCGCGGCCACCGTCACCAACTTGTCGGGACGCGGCGTCGGCATGGACGTGGTCAAGAAGACCGTCGAATCCTTGCGCGGCACCATCGACATTTCAACCCGGCTCGGCGAAGGCACGACGATCGCGCTCAGGATCCCCCTGACGCTCGCCATCATCGACGGGCTGTTGGTGCGCGTCGGCAAGGGTCGCTACGTCATTCCCTTACCGGCAGTCGAGGAATGCCTCGAACTGTCGCTGGAGGAAGACCTGCGCTCGCGCGGCCGCAGCTTCCTCTCGCTCAGGGGCAGTCTCGTTCCCTTCATCCGGCTGCGCGAGATCTTTTCGACCGGCACCAAGCCGGATCCCTACCAGAAGATCGTAGTCGTCTCGACCGGCGAAGAGCGGGTCGGGCTCGTCGTCGACCAGATTATCGGCGACCACCAGACCGTC
This sequence comes from Ancalomicrobiaceae bacterium, assembly GCA_031291575.1. Classification (GTDB taxonomy): domain Bacteria; phylum Pseudomonadota; class Alphaproteobacteria; order Rhizobiales; family Ancalomicrobiaceae; genus CAIYYN01. The sequence continues at coordinate 2,297 of JARLIT010000227.1, read as the reverse complement.
ATCAAATCCATGTCCAAGCTGCATGACGACGTCGCCACCTTCTCGGGTGCGACGATCCTCGGCGACGGCGGCGTGGCCCTGATCCTCGATGTCGCCAATCTGGTGGCGGCTGGCCGTGAGCAGGAGGCGCAATTGCGCGCGACCGCATGATGAACCTTGCCACAGAACTTTCCACCCCGCCCTGGCGCGACGACGGCGAACTTGAGGCGCTGACCTTCGACATCGCTGGCGAAACCTTCGCCCTCGAAGCAGCCATCGTGCGGGAGATCCTCGATCTCCTGCCGGAAACCGCGGTTCCGGGGGCGCGTGCCTTCGTCGGTGCCGTCGTCAACTTCCGCGGCAAGGTGATCCCCTTGGCCGACATCCGCCTTGCCTTCGGCATGCCCTCGGCTGAAGCGACCATCGACAGCCGCATCGTCGTCGTCGAGGTCGAGATCGAGGGCACGCCGACGCTGGTCGGCCTCAGGACCGACAAGGTTACCGAGGTGCTGACCCTGAGAAAATCCGACAGCGAGCCGCCGCCACGCGTCGGCATGCGCTGGCCGACCGAATTGATCGAATGCCTGATCAAATGCGGCACCTCGGTCATCATCTTCCCCGACCTCAGGGCGATCTTCGCCGCCAACGGCCGCAAGACCTCGTCCGAGGCCGACATCATCCGCCACCCGAAATCATAGGCTCCGCCTTTCGATCCCTTCTCCTAACGGAACGGGACGGCCGAATCACATCTGAAAGGAGCGCTCCGATGCGTTTCACGATCAAGCTCAAGCTGGCCCTTGCCTTTGCAGTGATCATTGCCATGACCGGTGCGATGGCGGCGCTCGGCGTAACCAGTCTCTCAAAACTTAATTACGCCACCAACAGCATGATTACTGGGCCTATTGCCGACCTCGAAAATATTCGAGAGTTGACTAACACGTTTAATACCGTTGTTCGCAACGAGAAAAACTTGGTTATGTCCTCCGATGCTGCTGATCTTGATGCCTTCAAGCAAAAACTTGAGAAGAGCAGCCCGTTGATCGTTCCCCTGAATGCGAAATTGAGCGAGTCGGCCGACAAGGGCGTATCAAAGCTCGCGTCCGACGTAAAATCTCTTCTTGACCAGCGCGCACCGCTTGCAAAACAAGTTGTCGACTTGGCATCGGAAAACACCGCCGCGACTGACGCGAAAGCTTCTGCGTTGAATATGCACGAAGTGCGCGCCATCTCCGACAAGATATATGCTGCTCTCGACTCCATGTCGGAAATTATCGAGAACGACGTAAAGTCTACCGGCAGCGATACTGATGTGCTGTACGGCAACTCGAAGAACTTGATGCTCGCCCTGATCGCATCAGTTGCGCTCTTTTCGATCGGCATCGCTCTGTGGATGTCGCTCACCATTTCGCGCGGTCTGAAGCGCGGCATCGAACTGGCGGAAGCGGTCGCCATCGGCGATCTCTCCAAGCAGGTGCAGCACAAGGCCAACGACGAGATCAAGGATCTGATCACGGCGATGGAGCGCATGACCGGCAACTTGAACGCCACCGCAGCGATCGCCACCGAGATCGCCGAGGGCAACCTGATGGTCACGCCGAAGCCCCTGTCCGACAAGGATACGCTCGGCCAGGCGCTGGAGCGCATGGTGGAACGGCTTCGGGCCGTGGTGAAGGACGCGATCGCGGCCTCCGACAATGTCTCTTCGGGATCGCAGCAGCTCTCCGCCGCCTCCGAGCAGATCGCGCAAGGGGCGAGCGAACAGGCTGCCTCGGCCGAAGAAGCCTCCTCCTCGATGGAAGAGATGGCCTCCAACATCAAGCAGAACGCCGACAACGCGGCGACGACCGAGAAGATCGCCCGCCAGTCGGCCAAGGATGCCGAAACGTCCGGCGAGGCCGTGTCGCGCGCCGTCAAGGCCATGTCGACCATCGCCGAGAAGATCGGCATCGTGCAGGAGATCGCCCGCCAGACCGACCTTCTCGCCCTGAACGCCGCGGTGGAAGCAGCGCGGGCCGGCGAACACGGCAAGGGCTTTGCGGTCGTTGCTTCCGAGGTGAGGAAACTCGCCGAGCGCAGCCAGGCCGCCGCCACCGAGATCTCGCAGATGTCGGGCGACACGGTCAAATCCGCCCAGGAAGCCGGCGAGATGCTGAACCGTCTGGTTCCCGATATCCGCAAGACTGCCGAACTCGTCTCCGAGATCTCCGCTGCCTGCCGCGAGCAGGACATCGGCGCCTCGCAGATCAATCAGGCGATCCAGCAGCTCGACAAAGTGACCCAGCAGAACGCCGGGGCCTCGGAAGAGATGTCGGCGACGT
>JARLIT010000226.1 GCA_031291575.1 Ancalomicrobiaceae bacterium | reverse complement strand
CCGCGAACGGCTGACGAAACCCTCCGACGTCGTCAGGCCGGGCGATGTGTTGACCCTCGCGCTGCCCTCCCGCGTCGTCGTCTGGCGGATCATCGGCTTCAGCGACCACCGTGGCCCGGCGCCTGAGGCGGCGAAACTCTATGAGGATCTGACGGTTCGGGCGGAGTGAAGCGGCCCGGTTGCTGTCTTGGATGGATGGTTACCGATCCAAGAGGCCGCCGACGAGACCATCCCCGGCCGCGACCGTTTGCGGTTCAGAACTTCCCGCCGGGATATTCTGTCGAGCTGGTGCCGCCGCCCGGAAATTCCGGCACCACGGTGAAACCCGCGTCCTTGAACCGCTGCACCAACCCTTTGGCACCGATCAGATGCGCCGCGCCGACGGCGATGAACGTCGGTCTGGCGGTCACCAATTTCAGCGCATTGGCGAACATCGCCTGATTGCGCCGGTCGAGCATCGTCGCCCACATCTCGTCGATATGACCGGGATCGCGGACGAGCGAGGCTTCGACGCTATTGTAGAACGCCCACATCAGATCGATCCGACTACTCAGGTAGAAGCCGAGCGCCGTCTCCTGAAAATCCTCGGCATGCGTATCCATGGCGAGCGTCGCCAGCAGGTGGTCGATCTGCGCCGGCATGGGAACGTCCGACAGGGCGGCGAGTTGCTCCTCGGTCGTCTCCAGATCGGCGGTTTCGCGCCGACGGGCTTTCGCCGCTTCGAGGATCTTCGCGTCGAGGATCAGATTGCCGGCCGTGTGCTGCGCCAGTTCGCACGCCGGATAGGCGAGCAGCGAGAAGATCAGGATCTCCGGCTTCCAGCCATAGACGAGGAACAGCGGCAGGCCGCGCCGGTCGAGCGCCGCCCTGAGCTTGTCGAGCCCGTCCGCATCGAGAAGCTGGCCGTAGTTGCCGCCGTCGGGCATGAACAGCGCCGGGCCGACATGGCCGAGCGTTGCCGACGCCGTCGCCTTTTCGATGCCGGCCCGGTTCTCAAACGCCACCACTTGCGCTTCGTCGAGATCGCGAAGAATGCCGTGGTTCAGCGTGGTGATGCGCGGATCGGTCAAATGCACCGTTCCGAACAGATGCGATACTGGCCCGCCGTTCGGCGCCTTGATCCGCCACAGGATCGCCCGCCCGTTCGCCACATCCACCGCCAGGCGCTCGATCTTAGCGCGGTCGATCGCGATGTCCGCGGCTGGCCGGCTTCCCCAGAGATCGCGGCCGCGACATGCCGGCGGCTCGGCCATCGCCGCACCCGCGACGAGGACGGCGCAAGCGGCGATGACAGCACGGACGAGATGGGACATCGGACCTCTGGAGGGTTCGGCGCGCCTACCCGCGCGGGTGGGTGGCGCGATAGACCTCGATCAGCCTGGCGGCATCGACATGGGTGTAGACCTGCGTCGTCGACAGGCTCGCATGGCCGAGAAGCTCCTGAATGGTCCTGAGGTCGCCGCCGTCGCTGAGGATATGGGTGGCGAAGGAATGCCTGAGCGCATGCGGCGTTGCCGTTTCCGCCAGTCCGAGACTGCCGCGCATCGCCTCGATCGCCCGCTGGATCATGCGCGGCGACAACGGGCCGCCCTTCTCCCCCCGAAACAGCGGATCGGACGAGCCGAGCGGCCAGGGACACAGGGCAATATAGGCCTCGATCGCCGCCGCCACCTTGGGCAGGATCGGCACCAGACGCGTCTTGCCGCCCTTGCCGGTGATGCGCAACATCCGCGCCTCGCCGATCGGTGCCGCAGCGCGGGTGAGCGATAGGGCTTCCGAAATGCGCAGGCCGGCGCCGTAGAGGAGCGACAGCACGGCCGCATCGCGCGCCGCGATCCACGGCTCCTCGGAAAGGCTGGCATCGGCGTCGACCACCTTCAGCGCCTCGTCGACGGCAAGCGCCTTCGGCAGGCTCTTCTTCGCCTTCGGACTGCGGGTGGCCGAGTAGGTGGCGCCGTTCGCCTCACCCCGTTTTTCCAGGAATTTCACCAGCGACCGGATGCCGGCAAGCTGGCGGCCGAGGCTGCGGGCCGCCACGCCGACCCCTCGACGCGACGCCAGGAATCCGCGCAGGTCGGCCGGCCGCACCTCGGAGAGAAGCCGAACCGTTGGCGTCTCGCCCATGTGGACGCTGAGGAACTGCAGGAACTGCCGGATATCACGCTCGTAGGCCTCGAGCGTCGCCGAGGAGTATCGGCGTTCCGCTGCCAGGAAGCGCTGCCAGTCGGCAATCGCCGCGGCGAGATCGGGCGCGGCGAACACGATGGGGGACGGTGACGTGGCGCCAGGTGTCTTCATGTGTCGGAGCCTAACCGCACTGCGGTGAACGGGCTGTTACTCTCCGCCGATGAGATCGCCGCCGGCGCATCGGGCGTCAGCGTCGCTCCGACGCCGTCAGGCCTTTCGCGCCCAGATCCCAAACATCATATCGGCCAGATAGGTTGCGCCGGCAGTCTGGCGCTCCTCAGCGAGCCGCGCTTCAAGCGTATCGATGTCGATTTCCCGTTCGCTCGCCACGCCGTGCCGCAGAATGCGCGGCAGCATCGCCCGAATGATGGTGGCTGCCGGATAGGGCTGCTGCGCGGTCATCACGATGGCCTCCGCCCGCACCTCTTCGACCAGAAGCCCCGCTTGCGAGACTATCGAATGGAGATCGAAGCCGATGTGGGTGTTGGCGCCCTCCGCCATCACCGTTTCGCGCATCCAGCCCTGGACTAGACTGTGCAACGGCATCGGGACCCTGGAGGCCGGCATGATCGAGGCGTCGTGCTCCTGAAAGGCGATCAGTCCGCCAGCGCGCAAGCGGCCGGCCAGAGCGGCGACAGACTCGATCGGTTCGCGCTGATACATGAGCACGCGACGTCCGACCACCGCGTCGAACGGCGCTTCGCCGGCATCCAAGGCGGCAAAGCCGCCCTCGATGAACGAGGCATTGGCGAAGCCCGCTTCGGTCGCACGCTGGCATGCCATCGCCAGCGCCGACGGATCGCGGTCGACACCCACGACCTCGCCCCGCTCGCCGACCAGAGCAGCCACCATGAGCGCGACATCGCCGCTGCCACATCCGATGTCGAGCACGCGCATGCCGTCTGCTATGCCTGCGTCAACCAGCAGCCGCTGCGTGAATTTGCCCCCCACTCCAGCCATCGTGTCGTCTCCCCCATGAAGCCTTGGCCATGCCGAAGCAGCGCGACCCGATCGTCGCCAAATGGCATCCCGCAGGCGAAGCGCCTATCCTAGATCCGATCACTGAATCGCGAGACCCCGCTTGTCCGATCTCTTCGGTCCTTCCCGCCGCGTCGTGCCGGTCCTTGTGCCGGTCGCCATCGACACGGCCTATTCCTACAAGGTGCCGCGCGACATGGAGGTCGTGCCGGGCTCGATCGTCGTCGTGCCCTTGGGCCCACGCAAGGTCATCGGGGTCGTCTGGGACGAGGCCCCCGGCGGCGAGACGGTCGGCGACAACAGGCTGCGCGAAATCGAGCACGTCTTCCCCGCCCCGCCGCTGCAGGAGTCGCTGCGCCGGTTCGTCGATTGGGTTGGCGGCTATTACCTGATGCCGCGCGGCATGATCGTCCGCATGGTGGTCCGTTCGCCGGAAGCGCTGGAGCCGGAGGCGCGGATCCGCGGTGTCCGGCGCGCCGGTCCGATGCCGGAACGGCAGACCGAGGCGAGAAAGCGCGTGCTGGAGCTGACCCAGGACGGCGCCGGCTGGTCGCGCTCCGGCCTGGCGGCCTCGGCCGCCGTGTCCTCGAGCGTCATCGACGGGCTGATCGCGCAAGGGACGCTGGAAGAAGTCTGGCTCGAATCCGGCCGGGCGATCGACGTGCCCAACCCCGATTTCGCCCCCCCGACTCTCAATGACGAGCAACAGGAGGCCGCCGTTGCGCTCAGGGCGGCGACGGGCGAACGGGCCTTCTCGGTCACCCTCCTCGACGGCGTCACCGGCTCCGGCAAGACCGAAGTCTATTTCGAAGCCGTCGCCGAGACGCTGCGCCAGGGGCGGCAGGCGGTGATCCTGTTGCCCGAGATCGCGCTGACCGGCGAATTTCTCGACCGATTCGCCGAACGCTTCGGGTCGCGGCCGGCCGAATGGCACTCGCAGGCGACGCCGAAGGCCCGCGCCCAGGTCTGGCGCGGAGTGACCAGCGGCGAGGTCAGGGCGGTCGTCGGTGCCCGCTCGGCTCTGTTCCTCCCCTTTGCCGATCTGGGCCTCATCGTCGTCGACGAGGAGCACGACGGCGCCTACAAGCAGGACGACGGCGTGCACTACCACGCCCGTGACATGGGCGTTGTGCGCGCCCGGCTCGGCGGCTTCCCCGTGGTCCTCTCTTCGGCGACGCCGTCGATCGAAAGCCGGGTCAACGCCGACCAGGGCCGCTACCGCCGCTTGATCCTGGAAAAGCGCGCCCGCGGCGCCGAACTGCCGGATATCGAAGCCATCGACTTGAGGCGCCACCTGCCGGCCCGGGGCAAATTCCTGAGCCCGCCGCTCGTCGCAGCGCTGCGCGAGACGTTGGCGCGCGGCGAACAGGCGCTGTTGTTCCTGAACCGTCGCGGCTATGCGCCGCTGACACTCTGTCGCACCTGCGGTCACCGCTTCCAGTGTCCGGAATGCTCCACCTGGCTGGTCGAGCATCGCTTCCGCGGTATCCTGACCTGCCACCACTGTGGCCACACCGTGCGCCGCCCCGACCATTGTCCCGAGTGCGGCGAAGTCGACAGCCTGATCGCCTGTGGCCCCGGCATCGAACGCATTGCCGAAGAGGTCGCCGAGGCCTTTCCCGACGCGCACCGCATGATCCTCTCCTCCGACCTTCCCGGCGGCGTCGCCCGCATGAAGGAGGAACTGGCGGCGGTCGCCCGCGGCGAGGCCGACATCGTCATCGGTACGCAGTTGGTGGCGAAAGGCCATAATTTTCCGAAGCTGACGCTGGTTGGCGTGGTGGACGCCGATCTGGGCCTGGCGCACGGCGATCCGCGCGCAGCCGAGAAGACATTCCAGCTGTTGCAGCAGGTGACCGGCCGGGCCGGCAGAGCGGCGCGCCCGACCGACGGCGGGACGGCTCGCCCCGGTGGTGTGGCAAAAGGTCTCCTGCAGACCTATGCGCCGACGCATCCGGTGATCAAGGCAATCGTCGCCGGCGACCGTGAAGGCTTCTACACCCATGAGATCGAGGAACGCCGCATCATCGGTCTGCCGCCGTTCGGACGGCTCGCCGGCATCGTCGTCTCGGCGGACGAACGCGAGCCGGCCCAGAGCCTTGCCCATGCACTCGCCCGTTCCGCTCCCGCCGTCGAGCGCGTCACCGTACTGGGGCCGACGGAGGCACCGCTCGCCGTCATCCGCGGTCGACACCGCTTCCGGCTGCTGGTCAAGACCGACCGTGCGACCGACCTGCAGGCCTACCTGAAGCGATGGTTCGCCGCTGCCCCATCCCCACGCGGTAGCGAGCGCATCTCGATCGACATCGACCCGCAGAGTTTCCTATGACAATTTACTGACGGTCCTGTCGGGTCCGCACCGAGCCGGCCGTGACGGCAACCGCCATGATTCTTTCGGATTTGTCGCTGATGGTCGTGTTGCACCACAGAAATCCATGTGCTAGGACACGCCCGGCTTCGGGGAAAAACGCATGCGCCTGCGCAGAATTCCTGAGCATTTTCAAATAGCGTCAGGGGGTTACGAAATTCGTTTCGCCACCCTCGATTGCCTGGGGGTTGATGCGGGTGGCTGAGACGACTTCGATCGTATCCGGTGTCGCCGAGCGCTATGCCGGCGCCCTGTTCGAGGTGGCTGAGGAAGCCGGTGTCATCGACGCCGTCGGGACCGATCTCGACAGTTTCCAGGCCCTGATCGACGAGAGCGCCGACCTCGCGCGCCTTGTCCGCAGCCCGATCTTTTCCGCCGACGAGCAGCGCCGTGCCGTGAATGCGGTACTGGAGCGCGTCGGCATTTCCGGTTTCGCGGCAAATGCGATCCTTCTGGTGGCGGCCAATCGCCGCCTTTTCGTATTTTCCGACATCCGCCGCGCCTACAAGATGCGCGTCGCCGCCCGACGCGGCGAGGTGACCGCGGACGTCGTTTCCGCCGAACCGCTGTCCGAGTCGCAGGCCGAAGCGCTGAAAACCGCGCTGCTTGGCATTGCCGGCGGCAAGGGTGTGGTGCTCGCCACCAAGGTCGATTCCTCGCTGATCGGCGGGCTGGTTGTTAAGATCGGCAGCCGCATGGTCGACACGTCGCTGAAGACGAAACTCTCTTCCCTCAAAGTCGCATTGAAAGAGGTCCGCTGATGGATATCCGGGCGGCGGAGATTTCCGCAATCCTCAAGGAGCAGATCAAGAACTTCGGCCAGGAAGCCGAGGTATCCGAAGTCGGCCAGGTTCTCTCCGTCGGTGACGGCATCGCGCGCGTCTACGGCCTGGACAAGGTCCAGTCCGGCGAGATGGTCGAATTCGAGAACGGCACGCGCGGCATGGCGCTGAACCTCGAAATCGACAATGTCGGCGTGGTGATCTTCGGTGCCGACCGCGACATCGCCGAGGGCGACGTGGTCAAGCGCACCGGCTCGATCGTCGACGTTCCCGTCGGCAAGGGCCTCCTGGGTCGCGTGGTCGACGGTCTCGGCAATCCGATCGACGGCAAGGGCCCGATCGAGACGACCGAGCGCCGCCGCGTCGACGTCAAGGCGCCGGGCATCATTCCGAGGAAGTCGGTGCACGAGCCGATGTCGACCGGCCTCAAGGCCGTCGACGCCTTGATCCCGATCGGCCGTGGCCAGCGCGAACTGATCATCGGCGACCGCCAGACCGGCAAGACCGCCATCGCCCTCGACACGATCCTCAACCAGAAGCCCTTGAACGCCACCGGCGACGAGACCCAGAAGCTCTACTGCGTCTATGTCGCCATCGGCCAGAAGCGGTCGACGGTCGCCCAGTTCGTCAAGGTGCTGGAGGAGCATGGCGCGCTTGAGTATTCGATCGTCATCGCCGCCACGGCCTCGGATGCTGCACCGATGCAGTTCATCGCGCCCTTCTCCGGCTGCGCCATGGGCGAGTACTTCCGCGACAACGGCATGCACGCGGTCATCATCTATGACGACCTGTCGAAGCAGGCCGTCGCCTACCGCCAGATGTCGCTGCTTCTCCGCCGCCCGCCGGGCCGCGAAGCCTATCCGGGCGACGTCTTCTACCTGCATTCCCGCCTGTTGGAGCGCGCTGCCAAGCTCAACAAGGACAACGGCCTCGGCTCGCTGACGGCGCTGCCGATCATCGAAACCCAGGCGAACGACGTTTCGGCCTACATCCCGACCAACGTCATCTCGATCACCGACGGCCAGATCTTCCTGGAAACCGACCTGTTCTACCAGGGCATTCGCCCGGCAGTGAACGTCGGCCTCAGCGTGTCGCGTGTCGGCTCCTCCGCCCAGATCAAGGCGATGAAGCAGGTCGCCGGCAAGATCAAGGGCGAGCTCGCCCAGTACCGCGAGATGGCGGCTTTCGCCCAGTTCGGCTCCGACCTCGACGCGGTCACCCAGCGCCTCCTCAACCGCGGCGCCCGGCTGACCGAACTGTTGAAGCAGCCGCAGTTCGCGCCGCTGAAGACGGAAGAGCAGGTTGCCGTCATCTACGCCGGCATCAACGGCTATCTCGACGCGCTGCCGATCAGTCAGGTGCGCCCCTTCGAGGATGGCCTGCTCAGGACGCTCAGGAACGACCATGCCGACATTCTCGACGGCATCCGCGAGAAGCGCGAGCTGACCAAGGAACTCGACGCCCAGCTGAAGGCCGTCGTCGAGAGCTTCCTGAAGACGCTCGTCCGCTGAGAGCCTGCAATGCCCCGGCGAGGCCTTCTCGCCGGGCAGCCCGAGGTCCGACGCGTTGCCGCGCCATGCGCGGATGCGGCATCGGATCGATGATGTCCGTCGCCGAACAAAGGACGGCCCGATGCCGAGCCTGAAGTCACTGAGAACCCGCATCGCCTCGGTTAAGGCCACGCAGAAGATCACCAAGGCCATGCAGATGGTCGCGGTGGCGAAGCTGCGGCGTGCCCAGCAGATTGCGGAAGCCTCCCGGCCCTATGCCGACCGGATGTCGCATGTGCTTGCCAACCTCGCCAGGGCCTTCGAGGGCCAGGTCGACGCGCCGAAGCTGCTTGCCGGCACCGGCAGGGACGCCGTGCATCTGCTGGTCGTCTGCACCAGCGACCGAGGCCTGTGCGGCGGCTTCAACTCGTCGATCTCGCGACTGGCCCGCGACCACGCCTACCGGCTCCTGGAGCAGGGCAAGGAGGTGAAGTTCCTCTGTGTCGGCCGCAAGGGACACGACGCCCTGAAGCGCACCTTCGGCGATCTGATCGTCGAAGTGGTCGAGCTCAGGACCGTTCGCCAGATCGGGTTCGAGCATGCCGACGCGATCGGCAAGAAGGTGCTGGACCTGTTCGAAACCGGCGGCTTCGACGTCGCCACGCTGTTCTATGCGCACTTCAAGTCGGTCATCAACCAGATCCCGACCCAGCACAGGCTGATCCCGGCCGATGTGCCGGCCACGCACGCGACTGTCGCCGATAGCGCGATCTACGAGTGCGAGCCCGGCGAGACCGAAATTCTCGAGGATCTCTTGCCGCGCAACATTTCCGTGCAGATCTACCGCGCGCTGTTGGAGAACGTCGCCTCGTTTTTCGGCTCGCAGATGAGCGCCATGGACAGCGCCACGCGCAACGCTGGCGACATGATCAAGAAGCTGACGACGACCTACAACCGGTCGCGTCAGGCACAGATCACCAAGGAACTGATAGAAATCATCTCGGGCGCCGAAGCACTCTGAGGCAGACATTTACGAGGGTCTAGCAATGGCTGACAAGAAAATCGGTCGCGTTCGGCAGGTGATGGGCGCTGTCGTCGACGTGCAGTTCGATGGGCATCTTCCGGCCATCCTGAACGCGCTGGAAATCGACAACAACGGCGTCCGCCTCGTGCTCGAGGTTGCCCAGCACCTCGGCGAGAACACGGTCCGCACCGTCGCCATGGATTCGACCGAAGGTCTGGCCCGTGGCAAGGAAGCGCACGACACCGGCATCGCCATCGCCATTCCGGTCGGCGACGGCACGCTCGGCCGCATCATGAACGTCATCGGTGAGCCGGTCGACGAAGCCGGACCGATCACCTTCGCCGAGAAGCGCCCGATCCATGCCTTGGCGCCCGAATACATCGACCAGGCGACCGAGGCCGAGATCCTCGTCACCGGCATCAAGGTCGTCGACCTCTTGGCGCCTTACGCCAAGGGCGGCAAGATCGGCCTGTTCGGCGGCGCCGGCGTGGGCAAGACCGTGCTGATCATGGAACTCATCAACAACGTCGCCAAGGCGCACGGCGGTTACTCCGTGTTCGCCGGCGTCGGCGAGCGCACGCGCGAAGGCAACGATCTCTACTATGAGATGATCGAATCGAAGGTCAACGTCGACCCCAAGGAAAACGCCGGGTCCGCCGTCGGCTCCAAGTGTTCCCTGGTTTACGGCCAGATGAACGAGCCGCCTGGCGCCCGCGCTCGTGTCGCCTTGTCCGGGCTGACCGTCGCCGAATACTTCCGCGACCAGGGTCAGGACGTGCTGTTCTTTGTCGACAACATCTTCCGCTTTACCCAGGCCGGTTCGGAAGTGTCGGCGCTCCTCGGCCGCATGCCCTCCGCCGTCGGCTATCAGCCGACGCTCGCCACTGAGATGGGCGCACTGCAGGAGCGCATCACCACCACCAACAAGGGCTCGATCACCTCGGTGCAGGCGATCTACGTGCCGGCCGACGACTTGACCGACCCGGCGCCGGCCACCTCGTTCGCCCACCTCGACGCCACCACCGTCTTGTCGCGTGCCATCTCCGAGAAGGGCATCTATCCGGCTGTCGACCCGCTGGACTCGTCCTCGCGCATGCTGTCGGCCGCGATCGTCGGCGAGGAGCACTACAACGTCGCCCGTCGTGTGCAGTCCATCCTGCAACGGTACAAGTCGCTGCAGGACATCATCGCCATCCTCGGCATGGACGAACTGTCGGAAGAGGACAAGCTGGTGGTGGCGCGCGCCCGCAAGATCGAGCGTTTCCTGTCGCAGCCTTTCCACGTCGCCGAAGTGTTCACCGGCTCGCCCGGCAAGCTCGTCGACTTGAAGGACACCATCCGCGGCTTCAAAGGCCTGTGCGACGGTGAATACGACCACCTTCCCGAGGCTGCCTTCTACATGGTCGGCACCATCGAGGAAGCCGTCGAGAAGGCCAAGAAGCTGGCCGCCGCGGCGTAATTCTCACGCGCCCGGATCCCGGGCGCGCCCGCTGCTTGCCTGCCGCGTGCCCGGACTGTCCGGACCGGCCGGCGCTGATGGACTGGGACCATGGCCGAGGCCTTCAAGTTCGAACTCGTTTCCCCTGCCCGCCTCATCCTCTCCGAAGAGGTGGAGGAGGTCGTCGTGCCGGGCGCCGAGGGCTATTTCACCGTCCTGAAGGGCCATGCGCCGTTCCTGTCGACCATCCGGCCGGGCGTCCTGGCGTTCACCGGCAAGGACGGCAAAGTGGCGCGGCTATTCATTGCCGGCGGCTTCGCCGACGTCTCCCCTACCGGCCTGACGGTGCTCGCCGAGCAGGCAATTCCGGTGGAAGAGTTCGGCACCGACGTCATTGCCAGGCAGGTGGCTGACGCCGAGGCCGGGGTCAAGGCCGCCAGATCGGACGAGGCCAAGCGCATCGCGCAGGAAAAGCTCGACCAACTCAAGGAAGCGGTGGTCGAGATCGGCCTCGTGTCAGGCAGTGGCTCGACGCACTGATCACCGCCGCTCTCCAGATCATTCTCCAACAAAAAACCCCGGCTCGCGGCCGGGGTTTTCTTATTCTTGGCAGTGTCTCGGGTCCGCCGGCCGCAGCGGCACGGGCTTACGCCCAAGCCCCTTTGCGCATCACCGGATCGGCTGCACCGCCGGCGCCGATGCCGTCGATGTCGATATCTCCCGAGCCAATCATCCAGTCGATGTGAATGAGGCTCTGGTTGATGCCAGCAGCCAGCAGCGCCGGCCCGTCCATCAGATCGGTGCCCGCGACCGTCTTGGCATAGGCCTGACCGAGCGCGATGTGGCAGGAGGCGTTCTCGTCGAAGAGCGTGTTGTAGAACAAGAGCCCGCTCTCCGAAATCGGCGAATGATGCGGCACCAGCGCCACCTCGCCCAACCGCCGGGCCCCCTCGTCGGTCTCCAGGATGCGGCGCAGCACGTCCGCGCCGGAAGACGCATGCGCCTCGACGATGGCCCCGCTGGCGAAGCGGACTGAGATGTCGGTGATGAGCGTGCCCTGGTAGGACAACGGCTTAGTCGCGCTCACCGTGCCGTCGACGCGGACCCGATGCGGCGTCGTATAGATTTCCTCGGTCGGGATATTGGCATTGTAGAGGATGCCGTTCTCGGCCCTGGAGGAACCACCCGACCAGATGTGGCCATCGGCGAGCCCGACACGCAAATCCGTGCCCGGCCCGCGGAAGTGCAGGGCCGAATAGCGCTTGGCATTCATCAGGTCGCAGCGGGCGCGCAAGGTGGCGTTGTGGGCTGCCCAATCGGCGACCGGATCGGCACCGTCGGCGCGCGAGGCCTTGAAGATCGCGGCCCACAGCGCGTCGACCGCCTGATCCTCGGCCAGATCCGGAAACACCGTCTTCGCCCAGGCCGGCGTCGCTGCCGCCACGATCGTCCAGTTGATCGCCGCGCGTGCAATCAGATCCAGCGCCGGACGGTAGGCGATGGAGCGGGCGCGGTTCGCCCGCGCCACTTTCGCCGGATCCTGGGCCGACAGGAGCGAGGGATCCTCGCCGACGATGGCCAACCGGGCCGCTCCGGACTTGAATGCCGCCGCCATGCCCTCGTAGAGCCAGCCTGGCGCCTGATCGAAGCTCGCCTCACTGGCGGTCTGGAATCGATCGAGTGCCGCCTGATCGTCGTTGTAGAGCACGGTGACGAGCGTCGCGCCGGCGGCATAGGCGTGGTGCGTGATCCGCCGGACGAGCGCCACGGCGTCGAGCGGCGCCGTCATCACCACTTCCTGGCCGGAGACCGAGCCCAGCCCCACGTTCACCGCAAGCCGTGCCAGCTTGTCCAGCTTCTCGGCAAAATCCGCTTGTCCGCTCATGTCAGATCCTTGTGCTGCCGGAGCATTTCCGGATCGGATGCAGGCATCCGACGACCGCGGAAAAGCTCCGGATTCGATCGCTTCGGCATGTCTCCCGTTCGAGATCACTTCGATCCGGACGAAACATGCTCCAACCCGCGAAACGCCGCGACCACCTTCTCGTAGACCGGCCGCTTGAATGGGATGATCAGCTCCGGCAGGCGCTCCATCCGCTCCCAGCGCCATTCGGCGAATTCCTGCTCGCCTTCCGGCGGATTGACGATATCGATCTCCGATTCGTCGCCGTCGAAGCGGAAGGCGAACCACTTCTGCGTCTGCCCACGCCATTTGTGGCGCCAGCGCTCGCCGACGACACTACGTGGAATATCGTATGCATACCACTCGGGCGCCTCGGCAATCAGCGTCGCAGACTTGACGTTGGTCTCCTCGTGCAACTCGCGGATGGCCGCCTCGATCGGCTCCTCGCCCGCGTCGATGCCGCCCTGCGGCATCTGCCATTCGTGCCCCGGAGCGACATGCTCGACGAGGCCGAGGTTCGACCGCCGACCGATCCAGACAAGGCCGCTGGAATTTAACAGCATGATACCGACGCATGGGCGGTACGGCAGATTCATGAATTCGTCGAGCTGCATCGGACTTTCGTCTTTCATGGAACCCCCGTCACTCGCGCCCGCCGTTCCCCGGAAAACCGGCATCTCCCCGGCAAGGCCGGCGGCCCTGCCCTATAGCGCACTTTCCCGCTCCGTGAAATTCTGTTGCGGCGCGAAAGTCGCCAGGTCACGGGCTGTGCTCGCGAGGCCGTCTCATCGGGCCGACGACGGCAAACCGGGCAAATGGGGCCGAATCAAGCCGCAGCGCTGGCTTTGCCGGCAGGAATTCGATATCGACGTCTTGAAATCGTCGTCGTCTGCCCGCACTCTTTTTGTGATAGATGCAGTTGGTTGAGTCCGCCGGCATCTGGGTCCGGCGGCGCCGAACCGCATCGATTTGGAGGTCACTCTGCTCACCAAT
>JARLIT010000225.1 GCA_031291575.1 Ancalomicrobiaceae bacterium | reverse complement strand
TCGGGTATTTCCTTGAGCTTACGATGATTCCATCGGCTCGGTAAACGTTCGCGCGTAATACCTTATAGAGCGGCGGCGACCAAATTGCGGCAACGACATCCCGGGTCTGCGCGCCGATCTCTTGGACCTTCGTTCGCAAATGCCTGGGCCCGCAGCCCGCAGCCGCGTCACAGGAGCCCCGGCAATCCGGGCAAATCCTTGATCGGTTTCGAAGATCGAATTGACGGCGGTGTCGGTTCACGGCGCGCGGCCGTCGGGAGGCACCGGCGATGCCGGAGAGCCCTCTGTCGATCGGACAGGCCAGGCGCCAGGTATCGGAGTCGGACCACTAGCCGCCGCGCAGCCGCACCAGCACTTTGTCGGTCGGAAAGCCATCCGCCGGCTGCATGCCGACCGCCGTCTGCCAAGCCTGCAGCGCGGCTTGGGTCTTGTCGCCCATCCGCCCGTCGGTCCCACCGGTGTCGAACCCCATCTGCGTCAGCCGCGTCTGCAATTCCTGCGCTTCGGTCAGGTTGAGCTGCCGCTCGTCGGTCGGCCAGGGCTGCAGGAAATCGCCTCCACCGCGAATGCGATCGGCCAAGTGGCCGATGGAGAGCGCATATTTCGTCGAAGGATTGTAGGAGCGGATGGCGGCCAGGTTCGGCAGGAACAGGAAGGCCGGTCCATGCATGCCGGCGGGAATGGCGAGCCGGGCATTGTCGGCGGGGCGAGGGAACGGCTCACCGGTAACACGCACCACCCCCAACGCCTTCCATTGCCCGATCGGCCTGATCGTCTTGCCATCGGCGAGCGAAGCGTTGAAGCCGTCCTTCAACTGCACCTCGTAGCCCCATGTCTCGCCGCGGCGATAGCGGCCGCGCTCGACCAGATAGCGCGCGGTACCGGCCAGCGAATCGTCCGGCCGTCCGAACGGACTGATGCGGCCGTCGCCGTCGAAATCGACGCCCATGTTGAGCCACACCTCGGGCATCCATTGGGTGTGTCCCATCGCCCCGGCCCAGGAGCCGATCATTTCGGCCGGCGTCGACCAGCCGCGTCCGATGATGACGAGGGAATTCAACAATTCCTGTTCCCAATACGTCCGCCGGCGGGCGTCGCCCCAGGCGAGCGTCGCCAGACTGTCGACCACATGCTGCGTTTCCAACACGGTGCCGTAGGCGGATTCCATCCCCCACAGCGCGCAGAGATGGTAGCGGTCGACGCCGTAGACGCGTTCGATGGCGTTGAACACGTCGGCGTGCAGCTGCACCTTCTCGCGCCCGGTGTTGATCTTCCACTCGGTGACGCGCTGCGACAGATAGCGCCAGATCGGCTGCACCACTTCCGGCTGCGACTTGTCGAACTCGAACACCTTCATATTCGGCGTCAGCGAGCGCATCACCCCGTCGTAGACGGCAGGCGCGATGCCTTTGACCAAGGCCCGCGGCCGAAACACCTCGATCCACTGATCGAATGTATATTCGCTCGTCTGCGCCCGCGCCGCGCCGCGCCCCAAGGCGAGCCCCGCCCCGACCGCCGCAGCGCCAACCAGGAGCGTGCGCCGTGTCACGCCGCGAAACGTGGTACCGTTCGGATCCGCGCCTGCGGCCACGTCCGTCCGATCCCGCCGAATTTCTCCCAAAACGCCCGTCCGGTGCTGCATGATCGTGCTCATCGTCAACGGTGGAGCTCGCCCGCACGCGTTTTCCCCACGTCAAATCAGTGAGAAACCGCCACGGTTAAGAAATGCCTAAAATGCACTTACGTCGGTCGCCCAACACCGGGCTTCGAAACGCATTCAACTGAATCTGATCATCTTCTTGTCGCCGAAGCGACTTCATATTACGGAATGGTCGTGCTGCACCGCAAGCGTCCCGGACGCGATCGACGAGGCCGAACGCCCAGCCGAACATGCCCGCGCTGCAAGCGATCAGCACCTGGGCCCGCCTCACGTGGCGAGGGGCATCCGCCCGCCGCCGGAAAGACGGGTTCGGGTCGTCCCCGGCATCGGACCACGACCGCCACGGCCGCGCCCCGGTGGTTCGGAGCCGTCGCAATACCCAACAAAACTTCCGCCGAGAGAGATTAGCGTATGAGCGAGACAAAGACCATTCGAAAAGCTGTATTCCCGGTTGCAGGGCTCGGCACACGCTTTCTGCCGGCGACGAAGGCTGTGCCGAAGGAAATGTTGACCGTCGTCGACAAGCCGGTCATCCAATACATCGTCGACGAGGCGCGTGAGGCCGGCATCGAGCACTTCATCTTCGTCACTGGCCGTAACAAAGGCGTGATCGAAGACTATTTCGACATGGCCTACGAACTCGAGGCAACGCTGCAGGCCCGCAATAAGAAGGCCGAATTGGAAATCCTCGACGAGCAGCTGCCGCTCGCCGGCTCCACCACCTTTACCCGCCAGCAAGCCCCATTGGGTCTCGGCCACGCCATCTGGTGCGCCCGCGATATCATCGGCGACGAACCCTTCGCCGTGCTGTTGCCCGACATGATCATGCGTTCCAAGAAAGGCTGTCTGGCCCAGATGCTCGAAGTCTTCCGCGACACCGGCGACAACGTCATCGCGGTCGAGGAATGCCCCCCGGAACTCGCCCACCAGTACGGCATCGTCGGCGTCGGCCGCGAGCGCGGCAACGCCTTCGAAATCACCGAGATGGTGGAAAAGCCGGCGAAGGGCAAGGCGCCGTCGAACTACTTCATCTCCGGCCGCTATGTGCTGCAGCCCGAGATCTTCCGCTTCCTGTCGATGCAGGAGAAGGGCGCCGGCGGCGAAATCCAGCTGACCGATGCCATGAAGAAGCTGATGGCTCGGCAGAAGTTCTGGGGGATGAAATACGAGGGCGAGACCTTCGATACCGGCTCGAAGATCGGCTTCCTCGCGGCCAACGTCGCCTACGGCCTGTCACGCCCGGATCTCGAGGAGGGTTTCCGCGCCGAGATCGAGCGCCTCATCGCCCAGAAGTAGCCATTTGGGGCGGCCGCCAGGACATCGTCCGGCGGCCCTCGCCTCATTGCAAGCGCAGGCCGGCGTACACTGTGGCCGCCCGATAGTCGTCGCTGCCCTCCGTCGAGGCGTAATCGTCGAACGTGCCCTTGAGGAACGTCTGCAGGTGCGGGTTCCACTTCCAGATGAGAGCACCATTCAACGAGGTGATCGTCTCCCGCCGGCTGACGCCAGTGTAGTCGCGCAACAGGATCGAGCTGCCGACTTCGGCCGTCAGGTTGCGCCGGATGTCGTCGGCGACCTTGATGCCGAACGTATGCGAGACGGCGCCCGAGGCTCCCGTCAGCATCGTCGCTTCGAACGCGGTCGCGGCATTGAACGTCACTTTGGTCAACCGCGTCGGCGACCACACGAGCGAGCCGTCGAAGGTCATGCCGGTGACGGCGGAGAGGCTTGCATCGAACGGCTTCTCGCGGCCGTAGCCGATCGCGGTCTCGCCCGTCAGCATCGGTCCGAAATCGAGCGCCACGCCGGCCTTGCCGATCATGCCGGATGACGACAGATCCGTCGGCGGCGCGAGCCCGGTCGCGACCACGACGTCATCATAGCGCCTGAGCGTGAGATCGCCCTCGAGGAACGGCTTCACCGCCTCCGTCCACGTGAACGTACCCCTGAGCGCGGCGACGTAACGCGAGTTATCGAGCGGCGCCGCCGCGGTCGTTGCCGTGGCACCGGTCGAGCCGACCTCGTAGAGCGTGCGGTCGAGGTCGCCGCGCAGCGTCACCGCGAAGCGCCCGAACTCCTGCGTCAATCCGGCCGACGCCGAAATTGTCCGCTGGTAGCCGGCAGTTGACGTGCCCGCCGCCGATTGCGTCGAGGCCGCCGGCAGCTTGTCGAGCGCGTAAGCCGCCTTCAGGTTGATCCGCGTTTCGTCGGTGACATCGATACGGCCGGTTGCGATGGCGTTGAAGGTCGGCCGGTAGAGGCTCTGATCGGCCGGAAAATCGGTGTAACTCCCGCGCAACTCGATCCCGAGAGCATGCCGCGACCAGTCCGATTGCCCGATCAACTCCGGCGCCAGCCTCAGCGCCGAGCTGGCGATTCCGTCGTGCGTCGATTGGACGTTGGTCGTCCTGCCGGCTGAGATCTCGATCGCCGGGCGCCAGATGAAGGAGCCCGTGCGGATGCCCTGCGGATCGTAGGGCGAAACGCTCGGCTCGGCGTAAGGATCCTCTGCCGTTGAGCGTGGGTTGGGCGTCGTGGCAAGCGCTGGTGGCACGGCCGCAAGTTTCGTCTGACCCGCTTCGGCCGGAAGCTGCGCCGGCTGAACAGGGCCGGGCGACTTTGGCTTCGTCTTACGCGCCGGCGTCGAAGCCGAAATCACCCCTTGAGGATCGGTCGCTGACGCCGGCAACGCGGGCGGCGACGTTTGCGCGGTCCCCGGCGCAGGCGGCGTGGTACCCAAGCGCGGTACCGAGGAGGGACGGTCCGGCGCCTCGAGCCCGTCCTGTACCATACCCGGCTTCGGCCCCAGGGTGGGATCCGGCGCGGTCGTGTTCGGGACGAGCTGGTCGTCATCCTCCCCCGAAGGCGCCGGCGCCGTGACGTCGAGGCTCGGAGTGACCGGCACCATTACGTCGCCCGGAATCGGTGGTGTATAGGGTTTCCGCGCCGTGGCAGCGCTGGTGATGACCGGATCGGGCGCGACGCTCGAGCGCAGCGCAGCATCGGCTTCGGGCGCGGAGTTCGCCGGCTGCTTTGGCGCGGCCGGGGCCGGACGCGATGGCTTTGTCCCCACGACGGCGTTCGAATTCCCGGGCTTCGGCGACTTAACCGTCTTCGCCGGCTTCTTCTTCACAACCGTCGGCGGAGCGGGAGCGGCATCCGGCATCGTCTGTCGCACGACGACGGCGATGCCGTCCGGGGCTTCGGCCAGCACACCCGCCGCCAGCGCCCGGTCCGCCGCAGACACGCCGATGAGGCTCGCGACGACCGGTGTGAGGCCGGCCATCGCAGCAACCAAGGCGAAGGAGAGCGCAGCGCGCGGCATGAAGACCCGATCGGCGAGGATGGCGTCCGGCGGCCGGACAAACCTTGCCGAAATGTAAATGCGCGTGGTTAACGCAAGGTTTCCGCGCAGCCGCTTTCCCATGGCCGCCCTGTTCTGGCGGCGGAAACGTGCTAAAAGCGCGGGTCCAAAACGAGATGGAAGTCTGGGAGAGGATGGATGGCTGATACGGCTGCGCTGCGCCAACCCGAGGCGCTTGCCTCGGCGCGCCGCACGCTTCAGACAGAGGCTGCCGGCCTCGCCACGCTGATCGCCGCGCTCGAGGGCCCGCTCGGCACCGATGTCGTCCGCGCAGCCGAGGCCATCGCCGATGCGACCGCCACGCCCAAGGGCCGGCTGGTTGTCACCGGCATCGGCAAGTCCGGCCACATCGGCCGCAAGATCGCCTCCACCATGGCCTCGACCGGCACGCCGTCGCTGTTCGTCCACCCGAGCGAGGCAAGCCACGGCGATCTCGGCATGGTGACGCCCGACGACATCGTGCTGGCGCTGTCCTGGAGTGGCGAATCGAGCGAACTGGCGGCCATCCTCAACCATACCCGCCGCTTCCGCGTGACCCTCATCGCCGCAACCTCGGTCAGGCAATCGACGCTCGGCCGCTCCGCCGACATCGTGCTGGAACTGCCGCAGACCCCGGAAGCCTGTCCGCACGGTCTGGCGCCGACCACCTCGACGCTGCTGCAGCTCGCCATCGGCGACGCGCTCGCCATCGCGCTCCTCGAAGGGCGCGGCTTCACCGCTCAGGATTTCCGCCTGTTCCACCCGGGTGGCAAGCTCGGGGCCAATCTGCGCCTGGTGCGCGAGGTCATGCATCAGGGCGAGCGCCTGCCACTGGTGCCACGCGGAACGCCGATCGTCGAGGCGATTCGTGTCGTGTCGGCCAAGGGCTTCGGCTGCGTCGGCGTCGTCGATGACGCCGGCCTGCTCGTCGGCATCATCACCGACGGCGACATCCGCCGCCGCATCGGCGACGGGTTCCTGTCGCTCGTTGTCGACGAGGTGATGACCTCGCGCCCGAAAACCACGCGGCCGGAAGCGCTGCTCGCCAGCGCCATCGAAATGCTGAACTCGTTGAATATCACCGCGCTGATCGTCACCGAGGCCGGACGGCCGGTCGGCATCGTGCATATGCACGATCTCCTCCGGGCCGGCGTGGCGTAAGGATCGCGGCCGCAGGGTCGCGATACCAGCGGACAGATCAACTGGATATTGGTTCCGTCAAGGGTGGTGTCATTCCGATGAAGGCCGCACGCTGTTGAGCCGGCAGCCGACGGCGGATTTCTCAATAGCCCAAGATAAACCGCTTTTCAGTTCAAATCCAGCCGGCCAACTCTCGCCGCGCCACTGCTTCCAGCACGTCGATCCCCGGCTCGGACTCGTTCAGGCAGGGCACGAGATGGAATTGTTCGCCGCCGGCATGATGAAAGATCTCGGCATTCTCGCCGGCGATTTCTTCCAGCGTCTCCAGGCAGTCGGCGGAAAAGCCGGGCGTGATCACGACCAGCCGCTTGACGCCGGCCTCCGCCAGCCGCTTGACCGTCGCATCGGTATAGGGCTGCAGCCATTCCGCCGGCCCGAAGCGCGACTGAAATGTCATTATCAACTTATCGTCGGTTAATCCTGTCGCCTGCCGCAGCAGCCTGACCGTCTTGGCGCATTGGCAGTAGTAGGGATCGCCCTTGTCGAAATAGGACTTTGGGATGCCGTGGAACGAGGCGAGAAGCGCTTCCGGCTCCCAGCCAAGGCCGGCGAGCGACGCCCGCAGCGAGCGGGCGAGCGCGTCGATATAGACGGGGTCGTCGTGATAGGGCGGAACGGTGCGGATGGCCGGCTGCCAGCGCTGCCGCTTGCAGTAATCGAACACGACGTCATTGACCGTCGCCGTGGTCGCGGCCGCGTACTGGGGATAGAGCGGAAACACCAGAATGCGGTCGCAGCCTGCGGCCTGCAGGGCGGCGAGCCGACTGGACACAGACGGATTGCCGTAGCGCATCGCCCAGTCGACCACGGCACGGTCTGAAACGCCCGCCAGCCGCACGCCGAGTTTCTCCGCTTGCGCGCGTGTGACGGTCCTCAGCGGCCCCTCGTTGTTCTCCCGATTCCAGATCTTGGCATAGTCCCGGCCCTTGCGGCCCGGCCGCGTGGTCAGAATGACGAGGTTCAACAGCGGCCACCACAAGAGCCGTGACGTCTCGATCACGCGCCGGTCGGAGAGGAATTCCTTCAGGTACCGCCGCATCGACCAATAATCGGTGCCGTCCGGCGTGCCGAGCGCGACAATCAGCACCCCGACCTTGCCGGAAGCGACAGGCGGATGGTCAGCGGGACGCGCCGATGGAACGGCGGCGGACTGCGAGGCGGTTGGCGTGGGCATCAAGGCGGGCTCCTGAGCGTGCGGCGGGCGACGCTGTGACGGGGCGATGTCGGCGGGGCGGAAAGCACAGGCGGTCGAGCAGCATTCGATCGGATCCGCCGAACCGGGTTGGCGGGGTGCGACGCGCAAACACGCCCGCGGCAGGCGGCTTACGCCATGCGCCCGTCACGGCGCGACCGGCGGCGGGCGAAGCGCCCGAACATCGTCAGCACCGCCACCGCGAACAGGCCGATGCCGGCGCCGAACAACCCGGTGGCAAGTCCGTCGAGCGTTGTCGGCACCGCCGGGCGGAAGCTCGCCCAGGTGCCGGCAGCCAGCGTCGGATCGTAGTCGACGGCGAGCGCCGTCAGCCGCCCGACAATCGTGGCGTCGGCGAAGACTTGCCTCTGCCGCTCCAGCCGCTCCTTGCGCGCGATCGTGTCCTCGGCCGCGATCCCGCGCTTCCTGGCAATCTCATTGGCATTGGCCCTCAGCTGCGTGATCGCCTCGCCAACTGAAACACCGGAGGAGCGCGCATCCTCAGCGAAGCGGTCCACCTCGCGCGTCACCTCGTCGAGCGCGCCGCCGAGCCGCTGCCAGTACTGCTGTTGGAATTCGGGCGCCTGCGAAAACAGGCACCCCATGACAATCGCCACTAGAAGCGTGATCAATCGCGGCACGGCGGACGTCCTTTCGGCCCTTCCTCCGATCCGGCCAGTTCTAAGCCGGAACGGGTGAAGCCTTGCCGGCCCGACCTCGCTCCGTCAAGCCTCGATCGCGCGGCCTCAGCTGCGGATATCGATCACACCGGCGGCGCCGCCCTCCGTGCCGAAGGCGAGCCGTCCGCCTTCGCGGTCCCAGGCGAGCGCCGACACCGGATCCTGGCCCGGATGTCTGAGCACCACCTCTGCACTGTCGGAAAAGCGCACGGCGAGAATTAGGCCATCGTCGTAGCCGATGGCGACGATCTCCTCGCTCGGATGGCAGGCGACCCGAACCACCGTTTGTGCAGTCGCTCCGAGCTGCAGCGGCGCCTTGCCCATCGGCCCGTCCTTGGTGGCGAACGGCCACAGAATGGCGGCGGTGGCCCCCGAAGTCGCCAGATACTTGCCCTTGGCGCTCCAGGAGATCGACTTGACCTTGACCGGATAGCCGGTCATGCGCATGTGCTTGGTGTCTTCGATCCGCCAACCGTGCAGCGCCGGTTCCTGCATGGTGGTGACGACGAAGCGCCCGTCCGGCGACACGGTGACGCCGGTATGGGCGCCCTTCCACGGCAGGTCGACCGGGTTGCCCTTGGCATTGACCCAGAGCAGCCGCGCCTTGTCGGACGTGGCCGTAACCAGTCTCAAGCCCTTCGGCAGGAAGGCGACGCCGCCGACCGCCTTCTCGTGCGGAAACTCGAGAACCGATCCGTCGGCGAGCCGCACCCAGGCCATGCGGCCCGCGGCAAAGGCCACCGCTCCCTGCGGGCCGATCGCCACCTGGTCGATCCACTTGTTCTTGATGAGGGCCAGCTCGTCGACGGTGCCGTCGGCCTTGATGGCGGCCACTCGCCCGTCACCGCCGGTGCAGATCAGCCGCCCGCCATCGGCATCGAAGGTCGCCGCTAACAGCCCGTCGACAGCCGCGACCTCCTCGCCTGTCTCAAAGCGTAAGGGCCCGTCCGCCTGACCGAAGATGGCCCGGTCGCCGAGGAAACCGGCGGTAACGACGTGAGAGGAAAGGGTCAACGGCTGAAGCACTGGCACGGCGGATCTACCTGGTATCGAGTGGGCCGTCCTGATGAACACAATGGCCGGCCGCTGTCAAAGCCGAAAGCGCCGTCGGTACGTCGGTCGCCCGGATCCAGAGGTAGTCGGTCGAATAGGTCGAGGCGGCAAAGATGCCGATGCCGGCTTGAGCGATGGGGGCGAGGACACTCGCCAGGATGCCTGGGGCCGAGAAGTCGAAGACCTCAGAGATCCTCAGGCAGCGCCATCCCTCGGTGCGCTCGCCAGGCTGGTCCGCCGGAACGGC
>JARLIT010000224.1 GCA_031291575.1 Ancalomicrobiaceae bacterium | reverse complement strand
CTCGACGGGCGGAAGACCACACAGACGAGCCCGAAAGTACTGCCGGAGGTGGTGATCTACGACGTCGAGCTGACGCTCAGTCTGCCCGTCGCTCTGTCGGTTACCAGCGGCGTGAACGCGATTGCCCATGCGGTCGAGGCGCTTTATGCGCGCCACGCCAATCCGGTCGTCTCGCTGATGGCGGAGGAAGCAATCGGCACGATGGCCCGGGCGCTGCGCGGAATTGCCAACCAGCCGAAAGATATCCAAGCCCGCTCCGACGCGCTCTATGCGGCCTGGCTCAGCGGCATCTGCCTCGGGTCGGTGGGCATGGCGCTGCACCACAAGCTCTGCCACACGCTCGGGGGCACCTTCAATCTGCCGCACGCCGAGACCCATACGGCGGTTCTGCCGCATGCGCTCGCCTACAACGCCCCTGTGGTGCCGGAAGCGATGCGACGGATCAACCGGGCGCTCGGGAGCGAGGATGCACCGGGAGCGCTGTTCGATCTGGCGTCAGATCTCGGGGCAACGATGGCGCTCGAGCGCCTCGGCATGCCGCGGCAGGGGATCGATCAGGCAGTCGACCTGGCGCTCGCCAACCCCTACTGGAACCCCAGCGAGCTGACGGCCGACGGATTACGGCACCTGTTGGCGAATGCCTTCGACGGACGGCATCCTTGACGGCCGCCGGCGCCCGGCCGCTGGATGACGACACGATGCGCCAAGAGTGGCTGCACGCGCCTTCAAGCGCCAGCCGGCCACTCGCATTCAGCTCGGCGCCCTATTTTTCTTGATTGCGCATCGGATTTATCCCGGAACCGGTTCCCACGTCTGGGTCCGGTGCATTCGTTCCCCCTTGCCTTGCGCAATTGCGATCCAGCCGGAACCAGGCGCAGTCGGGCCGCAGCGCTGCCGGTCTTGCCGCCGCCGACAGACAAATCGTGACGCACGACTATCGGACAGTGGAAACGCGCAGCGTTTTGGGCTGGAGTGTGTGAAACTGTCCGGTGAAACGCGCAACTGCGATGAATGGGCGGACGAAGGGGGGCCCGGCGGAATGGATGATCAGGTCGACCGGCCGAGCGCCATCCCCCCGATCACCGACTACGAGTTGCTGCGCATCATTACCTTCGTTGAGCGGGTGCGGGCGCCGTACCAGGATCTGTTACCGACGGCGGAGGAGGACGGTTCGTGGAACATCCTTCTCTATCTCGTCAAGAACCACCTCTACGCCGCCCCGGTCACCATTTCCGCGCTCGCCTCGGCGGCCAAGGTCCCCTACGCCACGGCGATGCGCCGCATCCATGCTATGATCGCCGCCGGGCACATCGAGAAGCGGCCAACCCGTCCCGGCGGCAAGAGCTTCCTCCTGGCGCCAAGCGCCGAAATCGTCGAGGACTTCCTGAAATACGCCAGGCGGGTGAAGTCGCTGTTGGCCGAGACGTTCGGGCTCAGGCAGAAGCCAGAGGACAACGAAGACTTCTACTTCGGCGGCTCGTACTTCGCCGCGCAGATCATCCCGCCGCCCCGGCTTGTCGAAAGCCTGTTTCGGTCTGGGCGCGAATTGAAGTTCCTGCTCAACGACGACAATTATTTCCGCTCGATGTCCAACGTCTGGTCCGACTTCCGCAACAACATGGCGTCGCGGAAGAACTTCGACCTGCAGAAGCTTCCCGACCTGCATGACAAGGTCATCGCCAACAGCCAGCTCAGGCGCTCGGCCTACGACATCGTCGCTATCAATACGCCATGGCTGGGGGAGGCCGCCAAACGATCCATCTTTCGCCCGCTCAACGCGATGATCGAAAGGTCCTCGATCCTGCCGCAGGACTTCCACACCTCGGTGTGGTCGATGGGCACGTGGAACGGCGAGCAATACGGCGTGCCGATCTATTGCACCATCGAGCTCTTGGCAGCCCGCAGCGACCTGTTCGAGCGCGATGGCCTGCGCTATCCGACCACGTTCGACGAGACAGTTGCGGCGGCCAAGCACTTCCATCGGCCGGAGAAAGGCCTCTACGGCATTGCCTGGAACGGCGGCGGCGGCATGCCCATCGCCTCGACCTTCATGTTCCTGATGGGCTGCTGCGGCCAGCCGATCCTCAACCTGCCGCAGTCGCGGCCGTTCTTCACCGTGGACAAGGCCAGCGGCGAGCAGTTGAGGCCCCGCATCGCGTCGGAGGCCGGGCGCCAGGTGCTCGACTATCTGCACCGGCTGATCCCCTATTCGCCGCCCGACATCCTCACCATGGATTGGGACCGCCGCACCACTTCGTTTCTCGCCGGCCAGACGGCGATGGCCTATTGCTGGACGGTGCGCGCCGCCCGGTTCGAGACCGACGTCAACTCGGTGGTGCGCAACAAGGTCACCTATCTGCCGCAACCGCGTGGGCCCCGAGGCGCCTCCAACAATCCGATCGGCGGCTTTCTCCTGTGCATTCCGCAAAACCTGCCGGACGATCAGGTCGAACTGGCGTTCGAGGCGATCGCCTGGATGGCCTCACCCGAAGCGATGAAGGCGAACGTGCAGAACGGCTTTCCCGTCGCCCCCCGCTTCAGCGTCTCGGCCGATCCGGAAGCCGCGGCGACGTCGCCGATCGTCAGCGTCGTCGACCGGCTGGCCAAACGCAACATGCTGAAGTCCTGGCCGCGCCCGCCGGTACCGGAATACCTCGCCATCGAACGCGTGCTCGGCCTGGAAATCCACCGGGCGCTGTCGGGCGCGCTCAGCGACAGTCAGGCGCTGGAAAACGCGCAGACCGGCGTCGATCGGCTGATGCGCGACGCCGGGTACTATTGATCCCGGCTCAGGCGTTCAGGCCGCCGTCGACGTTGATGGTGGCGCCGGTGATGTAGGCCGCATCCGGACCGGCCAGGAACGCCACCACCCCGGCGATCTCGGCCGGCTCGGCATAGCGGCCGAGCGGAATGCGCTTGATCATCTCGTGGTGGTAGTCGGTGGTATCCGGGTTCATGTCGGTATTGACGTGGCCGAGTTGCAAGGCGTTGACGAGAATGCCGCGGGGGCCGAGATCATGCGCCCAGCTGCGCGCTAAGCTACTGACGCCGGCCTTGGTGGCGTTGTAGACGGCAATGCCGGCACCGCCGGCGCGCTCCGCCAGCGTGCTGGAGATCGAGATCACGCGGCTGCCGGGGGAGAGTACTTTCGCCACCTCGCTCGTCATGTAGTAGACGGAATCGAGGTTGATGCGCATGGCGCGCTCGTAGTCGGCAAAACTCAGATCGCTGAGCATGCCGACCGTGAACACGCCGGCACAATTGACCAGGATGTCGATCTTGCCGAAGTCGCCGAGGACCGCGGCGACGAGCGCGGGTAGCGTCTCCGGCTTGTCGAGGTCGGCGAAATAGCCCTTGGCCTTGACGCCGAGGTCCTGCAATTCCCTGACCGTATCTTCGGCCGCCGCCGTCGAGGCGCCGTAGACAAAGGCGATATCGGCGCCGTCGCGGGCGAGCCGGCGGACGATCTCGCGTCCGACGCCGCGGGCGCCGCCGGTGACCAATGCGGTTTTCGATGTGAGTTGCGGCATGTCTAGATCCCCCCGTATTTGGATGTCTTGTTGTTAGGTTGCGGGCCAACATGGCCCGAGATTGCCGTGGCGATCGATGCCGCGACGGCCTCGGCGCCGGCAAAGCCGATCACGACGAGCCGCGTCATCGGCTCCCCCTCCCAGCCGCGTAGCCGCACGGGACGATGGAAGTGCCGCCCGATGCCGTGGATCACTAGAGGGCGCGGATCGTCGTCGGTCCACACCAGCCCCTTGGTGCGCAGGACGTCGTCGCCGTGGCGGTCGAAGGCGATGCGGATCGCCTGTTCGGCCAGATGCCAGCGAACCGGCATCCGCGCATAGACCGACCAATTGCCGAGCACCGGCCGATGGCCGGAAGTCTCGGCCTCGACCGCCGGTCCCAGCCAGGCGAGGGTGCCACTACCCTCCCGCCCGGTTCCAGCGACAAAACCGTGGGCATCCTCGGCGCGGACAGTGACATGCGCCGACGGATTGAGTGAGCGCAGGAAATCGCCGACTGCAGCCGTCGTTGCCGCATCGACGAGGTCCGTCTTGGTCACCAGGATCGTGTCGGCAAGGCCGATCTGATTGAAGCCGACCGCATCGAGCGCCAGCATCGCCCGGCCGTTCGCGGCGTCGAACAGCGCCAGCACCCCGCCGTAGCGCAGGCGCGACCGCAAGACGGGATCGAAGCACAATTGCCGGAGGATCGGACCGGGATCGGCGGCGCCGCTGGTCTCGATCAGGATACGGCCGAGCGGTCGCCCGGCAGCGCCGGCCGTCGCGATCAGCCGGGCTGCGGCGTTGCGCAAGTCCGAGCCGCCAGCGCAGCACAGGCAGCCGTTGGCCAGCAGCACGACGTCGCCGGCGCCGGCATCGGCGATGATCGCCTGGTCGATGCCGGCCTCGGCCAGCTCGTTGACGATCACCGCGGTACCGGCCATGTCCGGCCGGCGTACCAGTTCGGCAATCAGCGTGGTCTTGCCGCTACCAAGATAGCCGGTGACGACGACGACCGACACGCGCGTCGCCGTCCGCGCGGTGTCCCCCGTCTGGCCGCTCGAGCTACGCTCAGCCGGCGTCACGTAGTCGAGCATCGCGTCAGCCCCCTCAGCCGGCCGGCAGGTCAGAACTCAGAGTCGTCCGGCGCTTCGTAGGGGCGCGGCAGCCAGGAGCCGTCGGTCGGCACGCCGGCCCGCTCGAACAGGCCGTCGCGGGCCCGGACGACCTTCTGGCGCAACGCCATGATATCGACGCCGATGAGCTTGCCGTGCCGCTTCTTCGCCTTGCCGGCGACGAAGACGCTGTCGACATTGCCGACGTGGGCGGCCTCGACCACTGCGCCGGGCGCATGGTTGATCGGGAACATGTTCAGCCGATTGGTATCGATCAGCACGATGTCGGCCTGTTTGCCGGGGGTGAGCGATCCCGTCTTGTGGCCGAGCCCCGAGGCTTCGGCGCCGCGCAGCGTGGCGAATTCCAGGACATCGCGGGTCATCAATGGCAGGGGATCGACGAGCTTCTTTTCCTGCAGCGCCGCATGGTTGACGACGGCGCGGGTGCCGACCAACAGCGCCCGCATGGCGCCGAACATGTCGCCGCCGATGGTGGTGACGATATCGATGGAGATCGACGGCCGGATGCCGACGCCGATCAACTTCAACGTCGCCGGGAAGCCGTGACCCATGTGCATTTCGAGTTCGGGCGAGATCGATGCCTTGCCGCCAGTATCGGCCATCAGGCGGAAGTCGTCGTCATGCAGCGTGGTGCAATGCACATAGGTCGTATCGTCGGCGAGCAGGCCGCGATTGTTGAGCTGCACTAAGGGCTTGCTCATGCCCCACAGACCATCGCCGACATGCACCGTGATGCGCAGCCCCAACTCGCGCGCCTTGCGGAAATCCTCCTCGGTGACGTCAATGGTGGCGAACTGCGGTCCACGCGCCGCGAACGACATGGTCACCAGACCGTCGTCGGAGGCGAAATGCGTGTCGCGCACCCGTCGCACATCATCGAAGTTCGAGCGCTTGTCGCTGACCGGGAACCACTCCTGATTGGAGTTGCCGTAGCCGAACACGGCCCTGAGGCCCGCATCCTTCAGGCCCTTGACGGCCGCATCCGAATGGTCGGGCGAATTGTTGTTGTGCGACCAGTCATAGAGCGTGGTGATGCCGGCATCGAGCGCCTCGAGCGAGCCGAGGAGATTGGCGACATACATGTCATCAGGCGTATAGAGATCGCCCATCACGCCGCGCACGCCGGCGAAATACTGCGCCAAGGTCCAGTCCGCACCGGTCGAGCGCAAGAGCGATTGCCAGGTGTGGCGATGGGTATCGACGAAGCCCGGGATGGCGATCATGCCGGAGGCATCGATGATCTCGTCGGCCGTTGCCTGCAGGTCGACCCCGACGGCGGCGATCTTGTCGTCCCGGATCAGGATATCGCCGCGGTTGAGTTCGCCAACCGCCGGATCGATGCTCAGGATCGTCGCGTTGGAAATCAGTGTGGTCGCCATGTCGTCTCCCTGACGTCAATGAGCGCGGGTCTTGCCCCGCAGTTGGCTGAAGATGGCCGCGCCCAGGATCGTCGCCACGCCGACGAGCCAGTACTGCCATGCGGTGTTCAAGTTCAAAAAGGTGGTGACGTTGAGCGTCACCTGGACGAGGAGCGCGGCGACGAGCACCGCGACGAACGACAGTCTGCCGCCCGCGACGCTTGCCCCGCTTATGACGAAGGCGGTGATGCCGCTCAGCGTATAGTCCGTGCCGGTGGCAGCCGAACCCGTGCCGATCTGCGCGGCGAGCAGCAGTCCGGCAACGCCCGATAGAAACGCGCTGGCCGTATAGGCCGCGATCGTGACGCCGATCTCGCCGACGCCGAGGCGACGGGCGACATGTGCGTCCGACCCCCAGGCCCGCATGCGCCGGCCGAACTTCGAGAAGCTGCTGATTGCCGCCAGCGCGATAGCGGCCACCAGCGCCAGCGCCAGCCCGAGCGGCACGCCGAAGACGGGCGCGGCGATGGCGTCCATATAGTCGAAGTCGATGGTGCCCGCCGGTTCCGGCCGCAACAGCAAGGAAAACCCGCCGATGGCGACAAAACTCGCCAGCGTCACCACGATTGGCGGCAGGCGCACGACGAGGATGGTCACGGCATGTAACAACCCAACGGCCGAGGCTGCGGCGAGCAGCGCGGCAATGCCGAGCGGGATCGATCCGCCGTCGTTGGCGATGAGGAAGGAGGCCAGCACCACCATCAACCCGGCGAGCGGACCCGACGACAGATCGATGCCGCCGATGGCGAACACGCAGGCCTGGCCGAGCGCGACGAAGGCCAGCACCGCGAGGAGGCTCGCCATCGCCGCCAGGTTGGTCCCAGTGAGATAGAACGGGTTCGCCCAAGCAGCGGTGGCCATGATGGCAACGGTCACCAGCCCGACCGGCAGGATCGGAAACAGGTCGCCCTTGAGGAAGCGCCGCCAGGGCGTCGACCGCTTGGCGGTGGCACCGTCGGACTTCGAATCCGTGCCGCCGATCATGGCCGCGGCAATGTTGGTCTCGGTCACGCGTTCGCCTTGAAGCGTTTCGACGACCGTGCCGTTGGAAAACACGTGCACGATGTCGCACAGGCCCTGCAGTTCCAGCGCATCCGAACACAGCACCAGCACCGCCGTCCCCTCGGCGCACAAACGCCTCAGCGCCATATAGATGTCGAAGCGGGCGCCGACATCGACGCCTTTCGTCGGCTCGTCGACGATCAGCACCTTCGGTCGCGCCGCGAGCTCGCGAGCAAACAGTAGTTTCTGCTGGTTGCCGCCAGAAAGCTGGGTCGGGTTCGCCTGAATTCCGGCCGTCTTGATGCCGAAGCGTGCCACCGCAGCGGTTGCCGCCGCTGCCTCCTGGCGCGGAGAAATGAGCCAGTTGCGGGTCAATTCGGCGAGGACCAGCACATTCAGATTGTCGGAGAGTGGCAGCGGCTTGAACAGACCTTCGGCCTGGCGGTGGTCGGTGATGAAGCCGATGCCTCGCTCGACGGCGTGGTACCGGTCATACCCCATCAACAGCCTGCCATCGCAGCGAAGTTCGCCGCCCAGCAGGGTTTCCAGTCCCGCCAGCGCGCGCAGAAAGCTGCGCTGCCCATGCCCCTCGATCCCCGCCAGCCCGACGATGCAGCCGGCCGGCAGATCCAGGCTGATGTTGTGGAACCCGACGCCCGAGACCGACTTTGCCGACAGCCGCACCGGCCCGCGCACCTCGGTCTTCTCGGGGAACAGCCGGTCCATGGTGCGTCCGGCGATCTTGGCGATGATGTCGGCTTCCTCGACCGCGGCGCGCGGCATGGTGGCGATCAGCCGGCCGTCGCGCAGCACCGTCACGACGTCGGCGATCGACAGTACCTCCTGCAGCCGGTGCGAGATGTAGACGACGGCGACGCCCCGCTTGGCAAGACCGCGGATGAGGCCGAACAGCCGCTCCACTTCGCCGCGCCCGAACGGTTCGGTCGGCTCGTCGAGGATCAGGATCTTCGGCTCGAGCAGCAGCGCCTTGGCGATCTCAACGACGTGCCATTGCGCGATGCCGAGATCCGACAGTCGGTCGTCGGGATCGATCGCCATGCCGTCCTTGGCCACATCGGCCAGAATGCCGCTGACTTTCGCGCGCGACGGCAGCCCGCCATCGACGCCGAGGGCGAGGTTCTCGCGCACCGTCAGGCCGACGGCGAGCGCCGGGTGCTGGTGGACGACGGCAATGCCGCGCCGCCGCATCGTTGCCGGCGTCCCCGCCTCGATCTCCTGCCCATCCATGCGGATGGAACCGAGCGTCGGGGCGACCACGCCGGAGGCGACGTTGATCAGCGTCGACTTGCCGGCGCCGTTCTCGCCGACGATGGCATGCACCACGCCCGGCTGGAATTCGATGCTGACGTCGGCGAGCGCGGTGACCGAGCCGTAGCGCTTGGTGATGGTCTGAAGTTGCATCACTGGGACGGTCACCGCCGTGATCGTGTCAAGACTGCGGATCATCGAGTTCATCGCGCCACCCATCGCGGTACGAGGACATGCACGCTAGCGCCGACGATGACGATGGCTCCCTGCAGCAAATATTGGATCGAGCGGTCGAGCCCGGCGGCGATCAGCATCTGGCCGAGCTGCGTCATGAAGATCGCGCCGATGACGGTCGCCAACGGGCTCGCCTTGCCGCCAAGGAGAGAATTGCCGCCGACGACGCCGGCCGCCACGCTCGCCAGGAGATAGCTCTGCCCGACATTGAGGTTCGGAACATTCAAGAGGCCCGCCAGCAGAATGCCCGCCACCGCGTAGCAGAGCGCGGCGACGATGTAGGCGCCGATCTCATAGTGCTCGGTGCGGATGCCGGCAGCGCGCGCCGCGGTACTGTTGGTGCCGGACAGGACGAAGCGGCGGCCGGCGATGGTGCGCTCAAGTACGACGATCGCCGCGAGCGTCACGGCAACGGCGATCAATACGGTATTGGGCACGCCGAACGTCCGCCCGATGGCGAAGTGGTCCAACAGGCTCGGGGCATGGCCGGGCGTTCCGCCCGACAGAAACAGCACGAAGCCCATCAGCACCGCGTTCATGCCGATGGTCGTGACCAAGGGCGGAATGTGGAACTTGACGATCAGCACCCCGTTGGCAGCGCCTGCGAGCATGGCCGCGACGATGGCCAGGGCGAACGGACCGATCAGCCCGGACAGGGGCGCCGCATTCGGCAGCTCGTAGGTCGCGATCACACAGACGAGCGAAATCGTGCCGCCAACCGAGAGGTCGAG
>JARLIT010000223.1 GCA_031291575.1 Ancalomicrobiaceae bacterium | reverse complement strand
GGGGCCGGAGCCGTCGCCGTGACGACCGTGAGCCGGCTGAACAGATCCGGATCGTCGCGCTCGACCGCCTGCAGCACCACGCAGTCGATGGCGGCCACATCGGCGCGGCCGGAAAGCACGGAATCGATCGAATTCAGATGCGAGCCGGTCTCGACAGTGCCGGCGAAGAAACGCCCATGGCGCGCCATCGGCGCGACGAGCGCCCGAAACGCATTGTAGCCCGACTGCGACTCCGGCGAATTGTAGGCAGCAAGCCGGCCGCGGAAGTAGTCGAGAGTCCGGTACTGCTCGTTCCGCCGCGCCACGACATAGGAGCGATACAGCGCCCCGTCGCAGCCTTCCGCGGTGTAGTGGAAGGCGCCGAGCACCTTGACCGCGCCGTTCAGGCCCTGAACCAGCGGGTAGCCGCAGG
The DNA here is from genome assembly GCA_031291575.1 of Ancalomicrobiaceae bacterium. Taxonomy (GTDB): domain Bacteria; phylum Pseudomonadota; class Alphaproteobacteria; order Rhizobiales; family Ancalomicrobiaceae; genus CAIYYN01. Next base: position 35,095 of record JARLIT010000223.1, on the reverse strand, counting down.
TCTGGCTGAGAAACAGGTCGTCCTGCCGCCAGTGGGCGTTCAGATCCTCCGGCCAGACCAGCCGATCCGGAACGTCCTTCACCCCGCGCAGCCTGAGAGCCCCGGCGAGCGTCGACCAGAACGCCTCGAGCGCGTCGCGGTCGAACTCGTACATGGGCAAGGAGGCGATCATGGCGCTCTGCTGAATGGATGTTTCGCCACGTCGTGGGGCCGCAACAGATACCGACGGGCAACATCAAGATAGCCATGATAGACGAGGCCGCCGTTGGCCTCAATCAGCCTGTCGCGGTTTGCCCGGTACCAGGCGGGAATCCTGTACCAGGGCAAGGACGGTACCTCGTGGTGGGCCGAATGCAGGCTGTTGTAGAGGAACAGGGCCCCGAGGAAAGGGGCGTCCTCGACGATCGCCGTACGCCCGGGCACCTGCGGATTGGCCCGATGTTCGGCGAACGAGCGGATCAACAGGAGCGCCATGCCGGGATAGACCATGGCAAGAAGATAGGTGATCAGGTCCAAGCGCGCGACGAACACCAGCCAGGCGATGACCGGCACCAGATGCAGCGCGTGTTCTGCCCAGATGCGCCGCGTCGCTTTGTCGCCGCTAACGATCAGTCGCTCCTGCGCCAACCAGTACCGGAGGATGATCCAGAACGGACCGATCAGCAGCCGCCCGGCAAGCGTCGTCTGCGCCTTGACGCAGACCCGCCCAAACGGGCCGAGCTGCCGCCAGTCTTTTTCCAGCCAGTAGTAGGATTCGGGATCGTCGAGCGGATCGGTCAGCCGTTCGTCGCGATGATGCGTTAGGTGCGAGACGCGATAGCTCTCGTAGGGAATCCACAGCGACAAGGGCACGCTGCCGAGCCAACGGTTGACCGCCCGCCAGCGCGTCGGATGGCCGTGCAGGATCTCATGTTGCAGCGATGAGTGCAGGGTGAGGAGCGGCGCGCCGATAACCACCACGACCGCAAGCGGCAGCTGCGACGACCAGAATGTCAGGGCGAGCCAGCCGGCGTAGACGGTCAGGATCAGCAGCAGCGTCGGCCATTCGAGAGTTGGGCGCGATCGGAGCCAGGCGCGATCGGCGGCCACGGCAGGGTCGGAGGCGAGGGTCATGGCGGGAGGACCGAGGGGCTGGACAGATCCGGCAATCCCGCCACGCAGACTGACTGCGAATCGAACAGCGGATCCTTGCCGAACTGCCCATAAAAATCGGGCGCGTTTTTGCGATATGTACGCCGAAATGCGACATCGGCTTTGCCGGAACTGCCAATGTGGCGGCGGGCCGCGAGGGTGTCGCGGCCCGCCATTGCAGCAATGCCCAGGACCGGGGGCTCAGTCCATATGGACGGCTGCTGCAGAGGTTGCTACCCGGCCCGACGGCGGCCTGAGCAGGAGGAGGAGCGGGAAGGAAGCCAGGCTCACCCACATCATCGCCGTGAAGTCGTTGGCATAGGCGATCAGAGTGGCCTGGCCCGTGAGCATCTGGTCGAGGATCTGGGCACCCTGGTCAGTCGACGGCGACAGAGCGGCCGCATCGGGCGAGGCGAGCCCGAGGTTCCACGGCGTCAACGCCTCGCCCAAGCGCGCGTGCATCAGGATCGTTGTCGAGGTGAGCATGGCGATGACCACCGACACGCCGGCCGATGAGCCGATGTTGCGGATCAGCGTCCACATCGCCGTGGCCTCGGTTCTGAGATGCGGCGCCAGCGTGGAGAAGGCGACCGTATTCAGCGGCACGAACACCAAGCCCAATCCCACACCCTGCACGATCGAGGTGATGGCGATCGTAGAGGCCGTCGTATCGGTCATGAATCCAGCCGACATCTGCAGCGATAGGGTGGATAGCGCCAGCCCGGCGAAGATCAGGATGCGGGAATCGATGAATCGCATCAGTCGGCCGACCGCCATCATCGACGCCATCGTGCCAACTCCGCGCGCGCCCAAAAGAATGCCAGCCGACAGCACTGGATAGCCGAGCACGCCCTGCACGAACGGCGTGACCAGGGCGAGCGAAGCCAACAGGATGATGCCGACGATGAACATGAACACCAACCCGACGACGAAATTGCGGTCGGCGAAGATGGCGATCGGCACGAAGGGCTTCTTCGCCGTGATCGACTGGGCAATGAAGAAGTAGAGACCGCTCACCGCGACGATCGCTTCGCCCACGACTTCGCCCGACCCGAACCAGCCGAGTTCCTCGCCGCGGTCAAGCATCAACTGGAAGGCGCCGATGCCGATCGACAGCGCCGCAAACCCGAGCCAGTCGAAGGTTAGCCCCAGGCGCTTCTCGGTCTCGGTCATGAAGGCCATCAGGCCGAGGACGGTGGCGATACCGAACGGCAGGTTGACGAAGAACACCCAGCGCCAGGAATAGTTGTCGGTCAGCCAGCCGCCGAGCGTCGGTCCCATGATGGGCCCAAGCATGACGCCCATGCCCCAGATCGCCATCGCCTGGCCGCGTCGTTCGGCCGGATAGATCTCCATCATCACCGACTGGCTCAAGGGCACCAGCGCTGCGCCGAACACGCCCTGAAGCAGCCGATAGAGCACCATCTGGTCGATCGACTGAGCGAGGCCACACAGCATCGAGGCGACGGTAAAGCCGATCGAGGAGATGATCAGGATCTGCTTGGAGCCGAACTTCAGCGCCAGCCAACCGACCGGCGCCGTCATGATGGCGGCCGCCACGATGTAGGACGTCAGCACCCAGTTGATCTGATCCTGCGTCGCCGACAGGTTGCCCTGCATGTAGGGCAGCGCCACGTTGGCGATCGTGGTATCGAGCGCCTGCATGATGGTTGCCATCATCAGGCAGACGGTGACCAGCGCCCGGTTGGCAGCAGGATCCTTCTTCACCGATTGGGTGTTGTCCATGGCGGGGTGGCCCTTCGTCAACGCTTACTTCGGGTCATCGGGCGTGACGATGCGCGCCAGTTCGGAGGCCGAGGCCTTGGCGATGAAGTCGAGCGTCCCCCCCACACCTTCTCCGAACACGGTCTTCAACGTCCGCAGGCGGCCGGTGTCGATCGAGATGTTGGCGCTCATGCCGGAGACCAGCCGCGACACGTCCTGGCCGGGATCGAGTTCGAGCCTGAGCGGGACACGCTGCACCACCTTCACCCAATTGCCCGAGGCGTTCTGCGCCGGCAGGATGGAGAACTGCGCCCCGGTGCCGGGGCTGATGGCGGCGACCCGGGCGTCGTAGCTGACGCCGGGGAAAGCATCGACACTGATCGTCGCCTTCTGGCCGACCGCGACGTGCTCGAGGTCCGTCTCCTTCGGATTGGCGTCGACCCAGATCGAATCCGTGCCGACGACGGCGAAGATCGCCGTGCCCGCTGCCAGCCAGCGACCCATCTGGATCGAGGACACCTGCGTCGCCATGCCGGCGATCGGTGCCCGCATCGTGGTCGAATCGAGGTCGCGGTTCGCCCGGTCGAGCGCAGCATTCGCCGACATGAATGGCGGATAGTGGCTGATATCGAGCTGCGGATTGCCTTCGAGCTGTGCCAGGATGGCTGCGCGCGTCTGCTTCAGGGACGTCAGTTGCGCCAAGCTGCCAGTCAGCGCGATCTGTGCCGTGTCGACGTCGCTCACCGACACGACCTTGGTGCCGGCGAGTGCGGTCTTGCGTTCGACTTCCAGCTTGCGCAAAGCGAGCATCTGGTCGGCGACCGCAATCTGACTGTCGAGGCCGGAGAGATTCGACTTCAACTGGGCGAAATCGGTCCTGACGCCGGCAAGCCTGGCCTCGGCCTCGGCCACCGCAATCCTGTAGGGTTCGGGATCGACGGTGATCAACGGATCGCCCGGCTTCACCCGCTGCCCTTCGACCACGGAAATGCCGACGACGCGGCCGGAGACTTCCGGCGTGATCAACACCTTCTGTGCCCCGACATAGGCGTTGTCGGTTCCGACATAGCGCCCGCCCTGCATGTACCAGTAGAAACCGCCGCCCAGAACCACCAGCGGCAGCACAACCATCAGCACGAAGCGGCGCAAGCCACCGCGGCCACGATGACGGATCTTCTCCGGACGGCGCTGCACGGGGTCGCTCTTCTTCGGCCGCGATGGACCTTGCTCCGCCTCAGCGGCAGCCTCGGCCACACCGGGCCGACGCCCGGCATCTTCGGTCTGGCCATTCAATTCGTTATCGGACATCGGCGACCGCCTCCACTTCACCGCACAGCTGGCGATGTTCTGCTGTCTTTTCCTTGATGTTGGCCTTGCAGTGCACCATCACGCGCAAGGCCGTATCGACCTCGGCCGGATCGATGCCGGCAAACAGGTCGTCGGTGATTTCCTGGGCCAGCGGCTCGAAGGCATGCATCGCCACCTCGCCCGCCCCGGTGATGAACACGCAATTGGCACGCCGATCCGTCGGGTGAGGGGCCCGTTTGACCAACCCCTGGGCGACCAGACGATCGACCAGACGGGCAAGCGAAATCGGCTGGATTTCCAGGTATTCCGCCAGCTCCGCCTGGGTGAGGCCGGGCTGCTTCGACAGGCGCTTCAGGAGCGCCCATTGCGTTCGGGTGGTGCCGAGCCGCCGGGCCCGGGTATCGACGTAGGTCCTGGCAAGACGCGAGACGTCCGCCAGAAGAATCATCAAATCCCGTCGCGGGTCCGCTGGTGCGTGGAGCGTGTGTTCACTGTGCATAGCCTTATAATAAGCACGCTTATGAAATCTGCCAGCACTTTTGCGTATGTCAGTCATGCTTTCGCATGCGCATACGACATGGCTGGCGGCGCGCCCGGTCCCGCGAAGCCCCGTGCCGTCCGAAAGAAGTCGATCAAATCATTGAAAATGGAAGGCTATCGCCTGACGAGCAACGCTCCCGACGGGCTCGGCCCGACGAGCGGCGACATGCCGATAAGGTGAAGGAAACGTTGTCGCACCCCGAACCGCTGGTTCGGGTGGCTGGCAATCACGGAAGCCCGCCTCAGCGTTTGGCCGGGCCGCGGCCGAAGTCCGGGGCCGGCGTATCCTGGCCGACATCGATGATCGAGCGCCGGATCTCCCGCGTGCGGGAGAACAGGTCGTAGAGCTTGTCGCCCTCGCCGAAGCGGATCGACCGCTGCAGGGCGAACAGGTCCTCGATGAAGCGCCCGAGCATCTCCAGGACCGCTTCCTTGTTGTGCAGGAACACGTCGCGCCACATGGTCGGATCGGAGGCGGCGATGCGGGTGAAGTCGCGGAAACCACCGGCAGAGAACTTGATCACTTCCGACGCCGTGACCTTTTCCAGATGCGCCGCGGTGCCGACGATATTGTAGGCGATCAGGTGCGGGATGTGGCTGGTGATTGCCAGAACGAGATCGTGCCGCTCCGGCTCCATCACCTCGACCTTCGAGCCGAGCGCCGTCCAGAACGCGACCAGCGCTTCGACCGCCGCGGCATCCGTGCCCTCAGGCGGCGTGACGATGCACCAGCGCTCGTCAAACAGCTCGGGAAAGCCCGAATCCGGTCCCGATTGCTCGGTGCCAGCCACCGGATGTGCCGGCACGAAGTGGACGCCGGCCGGGATATGCGGCTGCATCTGGCGGATGACGTCGCCCTTCACCGAGCCGACGTCGGAGATGATCGCCCCGGGCTTCAACGAACCGGCGATGGCTTCAGTCACCGATCCGGAAGCGCCGACGGGCACGCAAAGGATGACGAGATCGGCATCCTTCACCGCTTCCGCCGGGTCGAGGAAATAGCTGTCACCGAGGCCGAGGTCACGCGCCCGGTCAAGCGTTTCCGCCCGGCGCGTCGAGATGGCGATCTCGCCGACAAGCCCGTCACGGCGGGCGCGGCGGGCGATCGAGCCGCCGATCAGCCCGATGCCGATCAACGCCAATTTGCCGAACAACGGCTTGCCATCCGATGTCATCTGAGGAAGTCCGTCAGCGCCGCGATGACGGCCTCATTGGCCTGCGCCGAACCGACCGTGATCCGGAGCGCATTCGGCAGTCCGTAGCTGTCCATGCGGCGCACGATGATGTTGTGCGCCAGCAGGAAGGCGTCGGCATCCGGCGCGCGCTTGCCATCCTCGTCCGGAAACAGCGCCAGGATAAAATTGCCGACCGACGGCAGCACCGTGAGGCCGATCGCCTCGAGGCCCGCGGAGAGCTTCGGCAGCCAGATCGCGTTGTGCTCGGCAGCGGCGCGGGTGAACTCACGATCCTCCACCGCAGCCGCGCCGGCCGCGATCGCCGGACCCGTCATGTTGAACGGCCCACGGATGCGGTCGAGCACGTCGACGATGTGATCGGGACCATACAACCAGCCGATCCGCAGGTTGGCGAGCCCGTAGATCTTCGAGAAGGTGCGGGTCATCACGACGTTGTCCGAAGACGACACCAGTTCGATGCCGCTCTCGTAGTCGTTCTTCTGCACGTACTCGGCATAGGCCGCGTCGAGCACCAGGACAACATGGGGCGGAAGCGCCGCATGCAACCGCCTGACCTCGTCGAACGGGATGTAGCTTCCGGTCGGATTGTTGGGATTGGCCAGGAAAATGACCTTGGTCTTCGCCGTCACTGCGGCGAGCAGCGCGTCGACGTCGGTACGGTAGTTCTTCTCCGGCGCCACGACCGGCGTTGCTCCGACTGCGCGGATGACGATCGGATAGACGAGGAAGCCGTATTCGGAATAGAGCCCCTCGTCGCCCGGCCCGAGATAGGCCTGGGCGATCAGGTGCAGCAGTTCGTCCGAACCGCAGCCGCAGACGATACGATCAGGCGACAGGCCCGTCGCCCGGCCGATCGCGTTGCGCAGCACAGTCGCGCCGCCGTCCGGGTAGAATTCCAGCGTCTCCGCCGCCGCATGAAAGGCGGCGATCGCCTTCGGGCTGGCCCCCAGGGGCGTCTCGTTCGAAGACAGCTTGAAGAGTTTGCCGGCGCCGCTGGCCTTCGACTTGCCCGGCACATAGGCATCAATGTCAAGAATACCGGGGCGTGGCACGGGGCGGGAGATGGGCGCGTTCATGGGATTACCGTCAGGTCAAACCGTAGGACGGCCTTCTTAGACCAAACCAGCCGGGGAGGCAAAGGCGCAGGAAGCGACGCCGCTCTGCCGTAAGGCGAGACATTTCCGACAGGTGGCCCGCGCGCCACACCGCGTTGTCAGCGATCGCACGCTCCGTTACCATCGCAGAGGGTTTGATCGAGAATTCCTTGGGGGCGCGAGCATGGCACTGACGGACAAACAACAAAACGTCCGCAACGGCGCGCTCGTCGCCGCTGTCATCACGCTGCTCGTCGTCATTCTCGGCAGCCTGTGGAATCCCTTCCATTTTGCCGCGGATCTCGGCTTTCCCGAACGGCTCGTGATAGCGCTGAAAGCCGCCCTGCTGCCGACGGTGACGCTCGCCTTCGCCGTCGGCCGGCTCGCCAACCATCGCTTCGCCTCGCCCGACGACATCGACGCCGCCGTAGGACCGGCCCCGTCCGATCGGGCCCGCCTCCTTCAAGCACAGCTGCAGAATACGCTTGAGCAGACCGTCCTGGCCGCCATTGCCTATGCCGCCTGGGCCGCAGTGATGCCGTCCAACTGGCTTTCGGGGATCGTCTGCGCGGCCATCGCCTTCGTCGTCGGCCGGGCAGCCTTCTTCTTCGGCTACGATCGCGGCGCCGTTGCTCGCTCGTTCAGCTTCGGCCTCACCTTCTATCCGACCCTGTTTATCCTGGCGCTCCTGGTGCTTCGGATCGGCGAGGCACTCGTCACACCGGCCGCCCATTGACAGGGGGCATGTCGCACTCCTAGCTGACTGGGTATGCAACAGTACGGCAACAGCTCCATGGAACCCACCTCCCGCGATCAGGTCGACGACGCGCTCGAAGCGGCGCGGCGGCGCGAGGCCGACCACCCGTCGAGTTCCGTCATCCGCTTTGGCGAAGACGAACCGCTCCAACTCGACGGCGGCGTCGTTTTGGCCCCCTGGCAGATCGCCTACCAGACCTACGGCACGCTCGACGACGAGCGCCGCAATGCGGTGCTCGTCTGCCACGCGCTGACCGCCGACCAGCACGTGCACAACGTCCATCCCGTGACGGCGAAGCCCGGCTGGTGGAACCTGATGGTCGGCCCGGGCAAGCCGATCGATACCGACCGCTTCTTCGTCATCTGCGCCAACGTGCTCGGCGGCTGTCTCGGCACCACCGGCCCGGCCTCGCTGAACCCCGCGACCGGCGAGCCCTACGGCCTCGATTTCCCCGTCGTCACCATCTCCGACATGGTCCGCAGCCAGGCGGCGCTCATCGCCCACCTCGGCATCGAGGATCTCTTTCTCGTCATCGGCGGCTCAATGGGCGGCATGCAGGTGCTCGACTGGGCGGCACATTTTCCGAAAAAAGTCTTCGCCGCCATGCCGATCGCCGCCGGCCCCCGCCACTCCTCGCAGAACATCGCCTTCCATGAGGTCGGCCGGCAGGCCGTCATGGCCGATCCCGATTGGCGTGGCGGTCACTACATCGAAGAGGGCACCAGCCCAAAGAAGGGCCTCGCCGTCGCGCGCATGGCCGCCCACATCACCTACATGTCGGAATTGTCGCTGCACCAGAAATTCGGTCGCCGGCTGCAGGATCGCGAGGCGATCACCTTCGGCTTCGATAGCGACTTCCAGATCGAGAGTTATCTGAGGCACCAGGGCACGAGTTTCGTCGACCGGTTCGACGCCAACTCCTACCTCTACGTGACCCGCGCGATGGACTATTTCGACCTTGCCGCCGAATACGGCGGTGTGCTGGCGAAGGCCTTCGTCGGAACTAAGACGCGCTTCTGCGTGATGTCCTTCACCTCCGACTGGCTGTTTCCGACCAGCCAATCGCGCGAGGTGGTGCATGCTCTGAATGCCGCCGGCGCCAGCGTGTCGTTTTCCGAAATCGTCACCGATTTCGGCCACGACGCGTTCCTCCTGGACGTTCCGGAGATGTTCGCCATCGCTCGCGGCTTCATCGATTCCGCCGCCCGCGCCCGCGGCCTCGAACGAAAGCCCGGCCGATGAACGTCCACAGTCACTTTGTCGAACGCCTGAACAAGGCGGAGCGCGACACCCGCGTCGACCTGAAGCTGATCGCTGAGCTGGTCGAGCCCGGCAGCCGCGTGCTCGACGTCGGTTGTGGCGACGGCGAGCTCTTACAGCTCCTGGCCGAGACCCGCGACGTGGACGCCCGCGGCATCGAACTCGGCCAGCAGGGCGTCAACGACTGCGTCGCCCGCGGCCTCTCGGTCATTCAGGGCGACGCCGATCGTGATCTCGTGTTCTATCCCGACGACAGTTTCGACTACGTCATCCTCTCCCAGACGCTGCAAGCCACGCAGCGGCCGAAGGACGTCTTGCGCCATCTTCTCCGGATCGGCCGGCGCGCCATCGTGTCGTTGCCGAACTTCGGCCACTACGGTTTCCGCCTGCAACTGATGCTGCGTGGTCGTATGCCGGTCAGCAGCTTCCTCTCGTACAGCTGGTACGACACGCCCAACATCCACTTCTGCACCATCCGCGACTTCGTTGAACTGACGAAGGAGCAAGACGTCAGCGCCTTCATCGAAAAGGCGATCGCGCTCAATGCCTGGGGCCAGAAGATGAGCCTCAATGCGCCCTGGTGGTTCTGGAACCTGTTCGGCGAGCAGGCGGTGTTCCTGCTCCGGCGTGCGTGACTGGGCGAGCGGTCGATGCTACCGCTCGCCGGCCGCTGCCGGACTGACTACACGAAGATCTTCCAGCGTGCTCGAGTCCCGTTTCGGTTCACTGCCACCGAGAACAGCCAATCCCAACCGGTAGACCGGCATCAACATCGACTTCACGGTCGGTTCGACATATCGCGCGATGGCCCAAGCCATCAGTGTGAGGCTGGCGATTGGCAGGACAGGTAGCAATAGCCCGGGAATCCAGGGGCATGCCGCACCAAGCTTGACGATCAGTGCGACCGACAGATTTTCGTGGATCAGATACAGCGGATAACTGACGAACCCAAGAAATTGCAAAGTCCGGTTTTCAAAAAATCTCTGAATTGATGGGACTCTCGGTGCCGCGACAAAGACCAATATGAGCAGGAAACTGATTATCTCAGAATCTATTTGCTTTCTATAGTTGCGGATAGCGCAGAAAATAGCAAACACGACTATCGCGATGATAAACGAATTTAGTCGTTCCGTTCGTTTGAATGTGCAATACCGAAACGTAAAAGCACCGAGGAAGAACCAGCTGAAGAAGTTGCTTCCCATCCCCAGCATGATCGCGCGCAGAGACTCTACGGGTACCAGCCACAGGAACGCCAGCAGCGCTATGACACAAAGCGCTCGAAATTCTCCCAAGAGAAAATACAAAATCCCGAAGATCCAGTAGAATCTGACTTCGACATAAAGCGACCAGAATGCGCCCTCCATCTCCCGAACCGGATTTTGACTGAGCCACGTCCACCAGGCCGGCTCCATGAATGTCAATCCGGGAACGAGCGAAAGAGCGTCGACAGGCCCGAATGGACGCTCCGGCAGCAGGGGAGCGGTCAGGTAGATCAGAGCCGACCCGGCCAGCATCGCTGGAAAGAGCCGCAAGAACCGCCGCAGTAAGAATTCGCCAATTGTCTTGCAAGAGCGCAATGTTGAAAGAATCACAAACCCGGAAATCATAAAAAACAGAGGAACTCCGATCGCCCCCTGTCGAATTATGGGCCAATTCGCAAACTGGTCTCCAAATTGGACAACCGTAGACCATCTGGAATAGGCATGATACAACACGACTACTAGAATCGCGACGCCGCGCATCCCGTCAATATAGGCAATTCGATTCGTCTTATTGCGAATAAGCATTCGCCGCGACCTTGAGACCGGACAGTCAGGCGGGTGTCATAGAAACATTCAGATAACAGGAGCGCATCGCGGCGTCGAGTCGGACAGGTCAATGGAGCGCGATGGGGTTGGCCTCAGATCCAGCAACTGAGCGGTCATGCCACACAGACAGGCGCCGGTCGCAATCCTGCGCGAGACGCTCCGCGAGGAAATGCCGCGACCGCTGAACGGCACCCGCCATCTTGGCCCGCAACTGATCGGCGGGCGGCGGTGGCTCGCGTCCTCACGCCCCCGGGATCAGCAGAGGGCGAAACGCCGGCGCATGGCGGGAGCGGATTCGGGCCGGCAGTCCCTGATAGATCTGTTTCGTCGCCTCGACGATGATGACCCCGGACAAGGCCGGCCACAGGATGGCACCGATCCGCTCCAGGGCCGGCGCCGAGCGCATCAGGAAGCGGCGCGAAATCGGCGCCGTGAAGAGGGCGCCCTGCCAGTCGATGGGCGAGAACAGCGTCTCCTTCAACAGCGCGTCCAACTGGTGCCGCGAGAACGGCCGCCCGACCCCGAACGGCGTCGATTCAACCCGCGCCCAGACGCTGCGCCGGCTCGGCACCACCGCAATCAGTCGGCCGCCGGGCGCCATGACTCGCCAGATCTCCCGCAAGGTTTCGGCGGGATCGTCGACGAGTTCAAGGAGATGGACGGCAAGCACCCGGTCGATCGAAGCATTGGGCAAGGGCAGATCGGTCTCATCGACCAGCGCCGTGGCGGAAGGCCCCTCGCTCGGCCAGTTGACCACGCCCTGGCGTGCCGGCATGAAACCGATGGTGCGCTCGGCTTCCCTCAGGAACGGCCGCATGAACGGCGTCGCATAGCCCATTCCCAGCAGCCGGTCGCCAACAATCCTCGGCCACATCTGGCGGATGCGCCGCCTCAGTATCAGTCGGACGATCTGCCCGAGCGGCTCGCCGTAGAAGTTCCTCAAGTCGACGACGTCGAGATGCATCGGGTCCCGCAAGGCGTGTCACCCCGGTTTTGGATTGCAGCCCGGCGAGAGCCCCGCCGCGCCTGCCGATCATCCGGCATCCTAGAGCCAGCTCCGGACAGATGGAACCATCCGGCCGACGGGAACCGGCTTCCTGACAAGACGGCGCCGCAAACCCGACGTTTTTCCGACAGGACACCGGCAGACTGAGCCTGAGGCCGGCCAACCGGCCGAACTGATCAGGATCTCGACAACGATAGCGCAAACGACGAAGGCAGCGAGCACGGGCATCCCCGCATTCGCTGCCTTAACCGGTTAGGACGCCGGAAAAAAACTGGCTTCAGGCCTTGGCCGGGCCGCCGAGCCGCTTGTCCTGCTTCTCGACAATGCGGGCCGCCTTGCCGGTCAGGCCGCGCAGGTAATAGAGCTTGGCGCGGCGGACCTTGCCGCGGCGGACCACGTCGACCGACTCGATCAGGGGCGTATAGAACGGGAACACGCGCTCCACGCCTTCGCCATAGGAGATCTTGCGCACGGTGAAGTTCTCGTTCAGCCCCGAGCCGGCGCGCGCGATGACGACGCCCTCGTAGGCCTGCACGCGGGTGCGCGTGCCTTCGACGACCCTCACGTTGACGCGGACGGTATCACCCGGCTCAAAGGCCGGAATGGTGCGCTTGGCGGCGACGGCGGCTGCCTGCTCGGCGTCGAGCTCTTGAATGATCGTGCTCATGGTCCAGTCCTTAAGTCCTGCGAGTTGGCGATGCCTATAGCTCAACTGCATCGCGTTGTCATGTGCCCGTCGCATCGGCGCCGGGGATCCCGAATTCCATCTTGGCCGAACACCAGGCGATCAGGATCGCCCGTCCCGGCCCACCGACCGATACGCCGCCCAAAGATCCGGGCGCCGCTCGGCCGTCAATCGTTCCGCCGCCTCGCGCCGCCAGCGCGCGATCCGGCCGTGATCACCCGAGCGCAAGGTTTCCGGGATCTCCCGCCCTTCCCAGACCTGCGGCCGGGTGTACTGCGGGTACTCCAGGAGCCCGTGCTCGAAACTCTCCTCCTCGCCCGACGCGACTTTGCCCATCACCCCGGGCAGCAGCCGCACGACGGCATCGAGGAGGACCATCGCCGCCAATTCGCCGCCCGACAGCACGTAGTCGCCGACCGACACCTCAAGAAGGCCGCGCCCTTCGATGACGCGTTCGTCGACGCCCTCGAAGCGACCGCACAGAAGGACGACGCCGGGACCATCGGCCCATTGCCGCACCATCTCCTGGCGGAGCGGACGCCCTCGCGGACTCAACATCAGCCGCGGCCGCCCGTCGTCCTCGCCCGTCACCGCATCGAGCGCCTTCGCCACGATGTCGGCCCGCATCACCATTCCCGGCCCACCACCCGCCGGCGTGTCGTCGACGCTGCGATGCCGGTCCAAAGCGGCATTGCGGATGTCGGCGACCTCGAGCGACCACAGCCCCTCGGCCAACCCTCTGCCGGAGAGCGAGATCCCGAGCGGCCCCGGAAACATCTCCGGATAGAGCGTCAGGACCGAGGCGCGAAAGCCGGACATCAGCCTTCGTTCCCTTCGCCCGACGGATCCGACCCTTCGGCGGTCCCTGGCGAAGCCGACCCGGCCTCGGCCCGGTCCCGCGCCCTCAAGGAACGGGTCCGCTTCTTCGGTGGCGCCTCGCCGGCACTTGCCGGCTTGAACAGGTCCTCCGGCGGATCGATCACCAGCCGCCCGCCCGCCAGATCCACTTCCGGCACGAAGGCCGCAGTGAACGGCAGGAAGACCGAGGTTCCGCTCGCCGGCTGGATCTCCAGCAGATCGCCTGCGCCGAAATTCGGCACCCCCAGCACCGTCCCGAGCTGAGTTCCGGCCCGATCCATCACGGCAAGCCCGATCAGATCGGCATGGTACCAGGTGTCGTCCTCGTCAGGCGCCGGCATCGCCGATCGCTCGACGAACAGGCCCTGTCCGTTCAACGCCTCGGCTGCGGTGCGGTCGGCGATACCGGCGAACTTGACGACGACGACCGTATCCGCCTGCCGCATCCGCTCGATGGTCAGATGGCGACTGCCGTCCTCCAGTTCGAGCGGCCCGTATTCGCCGAGCCCGTCCCACGTGTCGGTATAGGGCTTCACCCTGACCTCGCCGCGGATGCCATGGGCGGCACCACAGCGGCCGAGGAGAACGCGCTTGTCGGTCACGATGCCCCTCCTTCACTGCGATCCCGGCCAAACGGATCCGGCAACGGCGATCAGCCCTCGGCCACCTCGGCAGCGGCGGCGGCGGCCTTCTTGGCCTTCTCGGCGACGCGCTCCTGCGCCTTCTTGCCCGGCACGGCCTTTTCCGGATTGTTGCGCGCTTCGCGCTTGATCAGGCCGGCGGCGTCCAGGAAGCGGGCGACGCGGTCGGTCGGCTGCGCGCCGACGGAGAGCCAATGCTGGCAGCGCTCGGCTTCGAGCGTGACGCGCTCGGGGCTGTCCTTGGCGACGAGCGGATTGAAGGTGCCGACCTTCTCAATGAAACGGCCATCACGCGGAGCGCGGGCGTCGGCAACGACGATGCGATAGTAGGGCCGCTTCTTGGTGCCGCCGCGGGCCAGGCGAATCTTCAACGACATGCTCGGTAGTCTCCTGTAGGAACGATTGAATTTTCAGGTTCAGTGACGGCCGTCGCGGATCGCCTCGTGGTGGCGGATGACTTCCTTGACGACGAAATTCAGAAATGTCTCGGCGAAATCGGGGTCGAGATCGGCATCGATGGCGAGACTCCTCAGCCGAGCGATCTGCTGGCGCTCGCGCGCCGGATCGGCCGGCGGCAGGCCGTGCGTGGCCTTATAGGTACCGACCGCCTTGGTGCACTTGAAGCGCTCGGCCAAGAGATGCACGAGTGCCGCATCGATGTTGTCGATCGAAGCCCTCAGCCGCTTCAGCTCGGCATGAACGTCGACGCCGGCGGCGGATGTCGTCGTTTCAGGCGTCTTGCTCATTTCTTCTTCCCCAACCCCGGCAGTCCCGGGAAACCACCCGGACCCTTCGGTCCGAACGAGCCCAGTCCCGGCAGACCGGGCAACCCCGGCGGCAATCCAGTGGGCAGCCCAGGCGGTAGGCCGGTCGGCGCGCCTTTGGGCGCCCCCAACGAACCGGGCGCATTCGGAGCAGCGGGCATGCCGCCCGCCAGATCCGGCGGCATCTGACCGGACTTGGCCATTTCTTCCAGAATCGCCGGGTCGATCTCGGGCATGCCGCCGCCGAACAGGCCGCCCAGCATTCCGCCGAGCCCGCCACGTCCGCCCTTCTTCATCGATTTCATCAAGTCGGCCATCTGCCGATGCTGCTTCAACAGCCGGTTGATTTCCTCGACCTTGGCGCCGGAGCCGGCGGCGATGCGGCGCTTGCGCGAGGCGGCGAGGATCTCGGGCTTGGCCCGTTCCTGCTTCGTCATCGAGGAGATGATGGCGACCTGGCGCTTGAACACCTTGTCGTCCAGGGCGGCACCGTCGAGCTGCTTGGCGAGCTTGCCCATGCCCGGCATCAGCCCCATGATCGACTTCATGCCGCCGAGCTTCTGCATCTGCTTGAGCTGATCGGCGAGATCGTCGAGATCGAAGGTGCCCTTCTTCAGCTTGGCCGCCATCTTGGCGGCCTTGGCCATGTCGAGGTCCTGCGCCGCCCGTTCGACCAGCGCGACGATATCGCCCATGCCGAGGATACGGCCGGCGATGCGGCGGGGATCGAAATCCTCGAGCGCATCGGCCTTTTCGCCGACGCCCAACAGCTTGATCGGCTTGCCGGTGACCGCGCGCATCGAAAGGGCTGCGCCGCCACGGCCGTCGCCGTCCATGCGGGTCAGAACCAGGCCGGTGATGCCGACGCGCTCGTCGAAGGCGCGCGCCACATTGACGGCATCCTGGCCGGTCAACGCGTCGGCGACCAAGAGGATCTCGTGCGGATCAGCGATACGCTTGATCTCGGCCATCTCGAGCATCAAGGCTTCGTCGATATGGGTGCGGCCAGCGGTGTCCAGAATGACCACGTCGTAGCCGCCGAGCCGTCCGGCCAGCATCGCCCGATCGGCGATCTGCGTCGGCGTCTCGCCCGCCACGATCGGCAGCGTGTCGATGCCGTTGGCTTCGCCGAGCACGCGCAGCTGCTCCTGGGCCGCCGGGCGGCGAACGTCGAGCGAGGCAAGCAAGACCTTCTTGCGCATGCGCTCGGCGAGGCGCTTGCCGATCTTGGCCGTCGTCGTGGTCTTGCCCGAACCCTGCAGGCCGACCATCATGATCGGCACCGGAGCGACGGCATTGAGATCGATCGGCTGCGCATCCGAGCCAAGCATCTCGACCAGTGCGTCATGCACGATCTTGATGACCTGCTGGCCGGGCGACACCGAGCGGATCACGTCCTGGCCGACGGCCTTGTTGCGCACCTTGTCGGTGAACGAGCGGACCACGTCGAGCGCCACGTCCGCCTCGATGAGGGCGCGGCGCACCTCCCGCATGGCTTCGTTGACGGCTTCCGTCGTCAACGCGCCCCGGCGGGTAAGCTTGTCCAGAATGCCGGACAGCCGCTCGGAAAGGCTTTCGAACATCGATGTGTTCCTGTCGGGGTCGCCAGCCCGATCGGGCTGGCACGGTTCGCTCTCTCAAGACCCCGTCTCGTCCGGGCCGCCGCGTCCCGCCTGCCATCGCGCCATGCCGGCATGCGCAACGGGAAACGCGCCCGCGGGCGCTACGCGCTGGCGGACGTGGACCTCCGGGATCAAGCCCCGGTCGGCGGCTCTACTACGACAGGGTCGTGAGAGAAGGCCGGTTCTATACGCGTTGAGCGGGTCGCGGTCAAGGATTGCTGCGGATGTTCCTGCCGGGCGCCGCCGGGCGGAGAGGCAATCGGCCAACCGATCCATCTCCGCCGGCGCTCCGCTCGACTACCTATATGTCCGCCACCTGACATGCAGCAGCTCGAATTGGTCCTAGACTAGGCTCCTGAAGTTGCGTCGCGTTGGCAAGGACTGGTGACGTGCAGGCGTCCGACATCCCCGTTCCATCCCCCCTGGGCCAATGGGCCCACGCCGGGCCGGCGCGAGGTCGGCACCCCCGGCAAACCTCTCCCACAGACATGTCAATAGAACCGGATGGGGCAAGGGGCGTTCGCCGCTCCGGACCTCGTCGGTCGACAACCCGCCGCGCAGCCAGACGAAGACGAGAGGAGACGACCTATGGCGCATTACATCGAAACCGAGACCTGCACCGCCTGTGGCGCTTGCGAGAGTGAATGCCCGAACAAGGCGATCAGCCACAAGGGCCGCGTCTACACGATCAATCCGAAGAAATGCACTGATTGCGTCGGCTTTTTCGAGGAATCGCAGTGCGAGGAGGTCTGCCCGAGCGGCTCCTGTCTGGTGCTCGCCGCCTGACGACCGTCCAGCCTTTTCCGACCATCGCCAGCACGACCGCAGCACCGGCCGTCAAAACAAGAAGAACGAGGAGTCACCCCATGAAATTGCGAGCCAGCGACACCGGTCGCCCGATGGTCATTGCCGGCGCCGGACAGGGAGGGTTGCAGGCGGCCGAATCCTTGCGCGAGGAAGGCTGGGAGGGCGGAGTCATCCTCTTCGGCGAAGAGCGCCTGCCGCCCTACTATCGCCCGCCCCTGTCCAAGGACGCGCTGATCGAACCCTTGGACCTCTCCACCATCGTGCTGCGCGGGCCGGAGGCGCTGGCCTCGAAGGGTATCGATTTCCGCCCGAACACGCGGGTGATGGCGATCGACCGCGCCGCGCGCGAGGTCGTGCTCGCCAACGGCACGCGCCAGCCTTATGAGGGCCTCGTCATTGCCACTGGCGGGATCAACCGCCGCCTGCCGGTGCCGGGCGGCACGCATCCGGGCGTGGTGTCGATCCGCGGCGTCGACGATGCCTTCAAGTTCACCGCCTCGCTGGAGGAAGCCGATTCCGTGGTGGTCGTCGGCGCCGGCTTCGTCGGCCTGGAAGTCGCCGCCTGCTGCGCCGTTAACAACAAGGACGTGACGGTGATCGAGCGCGAAGCCCGGGTGCTCGCCCGTGCCGTCTCCCCAGCGATCTCGGAGACGTACGAACGGCTGCATCGCGAACGGGGTGTGGCGATCGAGCTCAATGCCGCCGTCGCCGAAGTGCTGATCGCCGACGACAAGCCGTGCGGCGTCCGCTTGACCGATGGCCGCGAGATCCGCGCCAATCTGGTCGTCGCCGGCATCGGGCTCATTCCCTGCGACGAACTGGCTGTCGCCGCCGGCCTCGCCTGCAATCACGGCGTCATCGTCGACCGCTGCGCCCGCACCGCCGATACCGACATCGTCGCCATCGGCGATTGCTCGGCGACCGCCCACGAGCCGGGTATGCCATTGCACAGGCTGGAATCCGTGCAGAATGCGCTCGAGCAGGCGAAAGCCGGCGCCGCCGCGCTGATGGGCAAGGAGAAGCCGTTCCTGCTGGCGCCCTGGTTCTGGTCGGACCAGTACGACGTCAAGCTGCAGATCGTCGGGTCGTCCGCCGGCTATGACCAGATGCTGACGCGCGGCGATATCGCCAACTACCGCTTCTCGAACTTCTACTTCAAGAATGGCGCCTTCATTGGTTGCGACAGCCTGAACAAGGGTCAGGACCATATGGTGGCGCGCAAGATCCTCGATCGCGGACTGACGCTGACGCCCGAACAGGTCGCCGACGAAAAGCTGAACCTCAATTCAATCGTCAAGGCGGCCGCCGCAGTCGCGGCGTGACTGACGTCGGGTCGCACCTGCTGCAGCCCGATGCCATCAACGCACCACCCCGAGGCGTTCGAAAGCAAGACGTCGGCCCGGATCTCAACATCGGGCCGGCGTTTTCATATTTCGCCTTCTGCCACCGCCACAATGTGCCATGACCGCAGGCGGCCGCTCAGCTGTACAGCCGATAGATTCCCTCGCTGGTCTCCGCCTCGACCTTCTTCACCGGAGCGCCGGGATCGTCGGGGGCAAAGCCGAGCGGGAAGTCGACCGGCTTGGCGCTGCGCCGCTTGCCGTTGACCTTTTCCTGCTTCTCCGGGACCGTCTCGGCCGCAGCTTCGGTGACGGCGGCAGACGCGGCAACCGGCTCAGACGCTGCCGTCTCCTTCGGTGCGGGCGACGGCACAGCCGTCGCTTCGACCACCGGAACGACCGCCTCGGCCCTCTCCTCGGCTTTGGGCGCGACCGGTACCGGCGGCCGCTCTCGTGGGGCGGCCTCGCGTCCGGCCGGCAGCGCAACGACGGCCGCCGGCGTCACGTCGACCGGCGGCGGCTCCTCGACCGGCGGCGGCAGCGCCGCCACGTCCTCCTCAGGCACCTTCCATTCGAAGGCGTCCAGGCGTCCAGTCACCGGCGACACCGGCGCCCAATGGTCGGAGACAAAACCGTCGGCGACCCAGGTTGCGTCGCGTGATGCCCGGACCGCCCGCGACAGCCATTCGCGCACCTTGCCGTCGTCGCCGTGCTCGGCCTCCTCGATATCGGCCATCAGCAGGCAGGCCCGCCGCGTCGGTCCGATCGCCATCAGCGGCTTGATCGCCGCCCGTGCCGCCCCGTAATCGCGCGCGTCGAGCGCGGCGGAGGCAATCGCGAAGGCGCATTCGGCATGATGGGCGCGGACGCGCACCAGTTCCTTCACGCGGGCGAGCCGGTCCTGCGCCGAATCGCCCGGCCGTACATAGGCATAGGCCATGGCTAAGTCGGGATGCGGGGCAAGCTTCCAGGTTGCTTCCAGGATGCGAGCGGCCTTCCGGATGTCGCCCTGCCGGGTCAGCAGCCGGCCGGCGATGACCGCGGCCGGGATCAGATCCGGCGCCAGCCCGTGCGCTTCGATGGCATAGGCGCGGGCTTGATCGGGATCGCCCTGTTCGAGATCGACGGCACGCCCGGTCATCAACACCGCGCGCAGGCGCTTCGCCCTGGCCCGGTCGACGATCTTGTTGCGGGCATTGCGATCGAGGGTCTCCAACGCCCCGACCCAGTCGGATGATTGGCTCTGGAACTCCAGCACCGCCTGCCCGGCCCAGGCGAGTTTCGGCGCTGTTGCCGTCGCTTCTTCGGCGAAATGGCGCGCCGCAGCCGCTTCGCCGTAACGCTCGGCTTCGACGAACAGACCGCGCAGCCCCAGGAGCCGCGTTTCCGGCTCCTCCAGCATGCGCTCGAAGGCGGCCCGTGCCACCTCACGCTTGCCGGCGAGTTGTGCCGCTTGCGCCTCGAGCAGGAGCGCCAACGGCTCCCCGCCGAGGATGCGGCGGGCTTCGGCTGCCGACCGGTCGGCCGACGTCGGATCGCCGGCACCGGCCGCGATCAGGCCGTGCGACAGTGCCCGCCAGCCGCGCTCGCGCCGCCGCCGCTCGAAGAACGAGCCGATGGCGAATGGCGTGTGCAACACGGCCGAGACGAGCCAGACCGCGACGAGCACCGCAACGATCAGGCCGAGAATGCCGACGGTCACGGTCATCAGATCGGTTTCGATCTTTTGCCCCTGCCAAACCAGCGTGACATCGCCGGGTCGGTCGGCGAGCCAAGCAAAGCCGAAGGCCACCGCGACGAGAATGGCGAGATAGACCAGTAGCCGGATCATGCGGGCACCCTCACTTCGTCGCTGCGTTCAGTTTCGCCAGGACTTCGTCGCTCACCGAAGTCATGACCTTGGCGCCCTCGACGCGCGCCTGCAATGCCGCACCCCAATCGCCGGTCGCCAAGCGCACCGGCTCGGGCAAGGACAGCCATTCGGTGAGCGCACCGGCGAGATCGTGGCTCCCGAGCCGGGCCTCAATACGGGCGAGCCGGGCATCGGCCCCCTCGCCCACGGTGTCGCCCTCGCGCCGGATCTTCACCGATTGCGTCGCATGCGCCAGAAGCGTGCCGAAAACGCCGCCCTCGGTCTTCGCCGAACCGTCGGCGGCCTCAAGCGCCTTGCGGGCGACCTTCGGATAGGCCGCCACGAGATCCGTCTCGCTGGCCAGCCCCTTGGCGGCGTAGGGCTCGAGCCTGGAGAGATCGACGAGGCCCGCCGCAACCGACTTGGCCGCGGTCAATTCGGCCGCGAATGGCCGGCCGCTGTCGACGGCCGACTTCAGGCTGGCGATGGCGATCGCCGCCACCGCTTCCGAACGCGTCGCCAGACCGGCCTTCGCCCAGTCGTCGAACTTCGATAGCCCCACCTCGAGCGGCGCCATCCGGGCGTCGAGCGCACCGATCTTCTCTGTGCCGGCGACGAGCGATGCCTTCAGCGCGTCGACCTCGGCGAGCTGAGCCTGCAACTTGGCCATGCGCTGGTCGATGACCCACAGGCTGGCGGCGACGCCATCGGCCGCCTTCTTGGCTTCGTCGACCTGGCCGAGGCGCGCGGTATTGGCCTCAACGATCTTCTTCACCTCGTCGAAAGCGCCGATGCGGGCGCCGAGCCCGTCGATAGCATGGCTCATCTCGTCGAGGCTGGCGATGCGGGCCTGTAGTTTTGCCACCTGGTCACCGGTCTCGGCGGCCTGCTTCTGCGTCTGGCCGGCGAAGTCCGTCGTCGTGCCGCGGATGACGGCGAATTCGGCCGAAATGCGTTTGTCGAGATCGGCGAGCTTGCCCGAAACACCGTCGAGGGCCGCCTTCAGGCCGGCAAGGTCCGCGCCATTGCCCTTGATGCCGTCGGCGAGCGTCGTCACAGCGCTGTCGAGAGAGGCGAATTTCGCCGTCGTCGCAGTGCCGAGTTCCTTCAACTCGCCGCGCGCCACAGCGACATCACCGGACACACGCTTGTCGAGACCGGCGAAATCGTTTCCCAGCCTGTCGACGCCCGCCACCGACTTGGCCGCCTTGTCCACACTGTCGGTCGCCGCCGCTTCGACGGTTGCCAGTCGCTGGGTGACCGAGGCCTCGACCTTGGCCACCCGTTCGGTGACGGCTTCCGCGGTCGCCTTCGATTCACCGCGCACGACCGCCTGTTCGCCGGCGATCCGCTTCTCGATGTCGTCCATATGCATGACGGCCGCGGCGACGCGGCCCGAGAACGGTTCGAGGATACGGGCGATCTCGCTGACCGAGGCGCCCGGCACCTGCGGCAGCTGCTTCAGCCGCTCGATCTCGGTGTTGAGACCGGCGACGCGGGTCTTCTCCGCCTCCAGCTCCTTCGTCACCGCGGCGAGCGAATGCACCGGATCGGCGGCGAGCTTCTGGTCGAGCCCGGCGATCTTCGCGTTGAGCGCCGTGATGTCGGAGCCTCCGGGCGTCAGGCCGACGGCCGAGAGGAGATGCACGCCGGCGATGCCGACGACACCGCCGAGAAGGACCGCCGCAATGGTGCGCGGCCAAACGTTCGCCGGTTGGGGTCGCAGTTCGTGCACCGGCTCGAACGGCTCAGCGGCTGACTTCGGCTCGCTCCCGGCGTCAGCCGGTTCGGATTGAGAGGACGTCTCTGCGGCGACTGGTGCCGGCGACGGTGCCGTGTCCGCCAGCTCATCGGCGCGAGCTTCTTCGCTCGCGGCCAGCGAGGGCTCGACTGCGGCGGTCTCCGCGCTCCGATCTGGCGCTGGCTCTGCCGCTACGGCGGGCTCGGCCTGCAGCTCAGGTTCGGCAGCGACATCCGCTTTGATCCCAACCTGGCCGCTCGCCTCGGCCGCAGCGGCCGGTTCCGGCGTCTCCGGCCCGGCCTCAGCCTCCTTCGCCCCGTCCGGTTCGACGCGGACCGAAGTCGCGTTCAAGTCGATGGTGATCGGATCGGGCTTGCGCCGCCCGCCTGTCGCCCCGCGCTCGCCGTCATTCACCGCCATCGGCTCTTCCTCCACCTGCGGGCAAGATTCCAGGGACCCCGACAGACCGGCCCCGAGAGACTGCCCCCAATACACTCAATCTGGCCAGAGTGACGTCAGACTGTGTCGATTTCGTCGCAAATGCCAGCCGGGCGATCGTCGGGTTCGACGACATGCACATCCCGCCCGCACCATCTAGCCGGATGCCTGTTAATCCCTTGCAAACATTAGCCGCCCAATTGTTCGGACGGGAGCGTTGCCAGAAGCGAGCCGGCACTCGGCGCCTTCGCCACCACGATCGAGCGGAAACCGGCAGCGACGAACGGCGCGGCCGCCTTCATCGAGATCGCATGCACAGACACCCCGATTGCCGACGTTTCCAAAAGCCCCGCCCGTCCGAGCGCGTTCACCAGCACCGCCGCCGTCCGCTCCGAATAGACGAGGATTGCGTCGACCGCCCCCGACGCGAAGCTCGCCGAGAGCTCTTCGGGCAATCGCTCGGCGGCGTCCATACGGTAGACTTCGAGCAGCGTGACGTCGATGCCGGCGGCAGCAAGCACCCCGACGAGATCGCCGGCCCGCTCCTCGCCCGCCGCATAAAGGAGCGAGCCGATACCGGCTCCGGGAGTAGTGAGGAGCCGGGCCAGATCAGCGAAGGCGCCGCCGGCCGACCGCACGTCGGTGAACCCCAACTGCCGCGCCGCGCTCGCCGTCGCATCGCCGACCGCGTGGAACGGCAAACCCCTGAGCCGCTCGGCGCCCGCCAACCGCACAAGGCCGCGGACGCCGTTGCGGCTCGTCGCCGCCAATGCATCGAACCTGCGCCCTTCAGGCCAAGCCGGATCGAGGAATTGCGGCTCGAGCAACGGCACTTTCAGGGCGATATGTCCCCGCCGTTCCAGGTCCGTCGCAGTCGACGTGGCCTCCGGCTCCGGTCGTGTGACCAGGATGCGGAGCGCCATCCTACCCCCCTACGGTGGCGAAGAAATCAGGACCGGCCTGGGCTTTCAGCCGCTCGCCCGCCTGCCGGCCGATCGTCACGGCGTCGGCGACGGGCCCTTCGCGTGCGATCGACAGCGAAATCCTGCCGTCCGGCGTCAGGATCTGGCCGCGGAACGTCAGCCGGTCCCCATCGATCTCGGCGAGGCCGGCGATCGGCGTCTTGCACGAACCGTCGAGCACGTCGAGGAACGCCCGCTCGCAGTGAAGCGCGATGCCGGTGGCCGGGTCGTGGATCAGGGCGAGCAGCGCTTGCGTCTCGACATCCGCAGCACGGCTTTCCAGCCCGATGGCACCCTGGCCCACCGCCGGCAAGAAATCGTCGGTCGCGATCAGGCTAGCGACGGCCGCGGTCTTGCCCAGCCGCTTCAGCCCCGCGTAGGCGAGAAGCGTCGCATCCGCCAGCCCATCGGCGAGTTTCCTCAGCCGCGTCTCGACGTTGCCGCGGAAGTCGATGACCTTGAGATCTGGCCGGAGACGCCGCACCATCGCCTGCCGCCTGAGCGAGGAGGTGCCGACGACGGCGCCTGCGGCCAGATCGGCGAACGTCTTCGCCCGGGTCGAGATGAACGCGTCGCGCACGTCTTCTCGCGGCAGGAAGGCTGACAGCTCCAGCCCGTCAGGTAGCAGCGTCGGCATGTCCTTCGACGAATTGACCGAGAAGTCGACGTCGCCGGCCAACATCGCCTCTTCGATCTCCTTGGTGAACAGCCCCTTGCCGCCGACCTCCGACAAAGGCCGATCCTGGATGCGATCGCCTGACGTCCGGATGACGCAGATCTCGAAGCGCGCCGCATCCCAGCCGGTCACCGCGACGAGCCTATCCTTGACCTCTTGCGCCTGGGCAAGTGCCAACGGGCTGCCGCGGGTGCCTATGCGCCAGATCCGGGAGGACGAGATTTGCGACAGCCGAGATTGCACGTTCAGGGATCCGGGTGTTAGAGCGGGGACGCGGGACCGGGGGCTGGCCGACTTCATAGATCAAGCCGGCATCGCCCGCTACTGGCCGCATCCGGCCCTGTGACGCGGCTTAGCCAAATGGACCGGGTACATCGACCGGGCGCGCGGATGGCGGCGAGCCGCCGTCGGCAAGGGACAGCTGAAGACGTGGCGAAGGATCTCCTCATTCTCGGGCTTGAGAGCAGTTGCGACGAGACCGCCGCAGCGGTGGTGGCGCGCGCTGCCGACAGCAGCGGGCGAATCCTGTCGAACGTCATCCGCACCCAGTTCGACGAGCACGCTGCCTATGGCGGCGTGGTGCCGGAGATCGCCGCGCGCGCTCATGTCGAGGTCATCGACGGCATCGTCGCTTCGGCCATGGCCGAGGCCGGCGTCGATTTCGCCGATCTCGACGCGGTCGCCGCCACCGCCGGTCCAGGCCTCATCGGCGGCGTCATCGTCGGGCTGATGACCGCCAAGGCGATCGCCCTTGTGCACGGCATTCCCGTCGTCGCCGTCAACCATCTGGAAGGCCATGCGCTGACCGCGCGGCTGACCGACGGGCTCGACTTTCCCTATCTCCTCCTCCTCGTTTCCGGCGGCCACAGCCAGTTCGTCGCGGTCAAGGGCTTCGGCGACTACGAGCGGCTCGGCACCACCATCGACGATGCGCTCGGCGAGGCCTTCGACAAGACGGCGAAGCTCCTCGGCCTGCCCTCACCCGGCGGCCCGCATGTGGAACGGCTGGCCGCCTCCGGCCGAGCCGACCGCTTCGAACTGCCGCGACCGATGCTCGGCAAGGGCAGCCTCGATTTTTCCTTCTCCGGCCTGAAGACTGCCGTTCGCCATGCCGCCGAGCACATCGCGCCGCTGACCGAGACGGACGTCGCCGATCTCGCCGCCTCGTTCCAGGCCGCCGTCACCGATGTCGTGGCCGCCAAAGCGGCAATCGCGCTCGACCATTTCAAGCAGACAACCAGCGTCTTGAGCCCGACCCTGGTCGTCGCCGGCGGCGTCGCTGCCAACAAGGCGATCGCCGCGGCTCTGCATCAGGCGACCGCCAGCCGCGGCGCCCGGCTCATTGTTCCCCCCCTGAACCTCTGTACCGACAATGGCGCCATGATCGCCTGGGCCGCCGCCGAACGCATCGCCGCCGGCCGGTTGGCGGACACCACGATCGGCGATCGCTCCGCCCCGGCCCGCGCCCGCTGGCCGCTCGACGACCGCGTGGCGCCGAAGATCGGTTCGGGCCGGCTCGGAGCCAAGGCATGACCCGTAGCCGCACCCGTTCGGCACCTGTCCCCTTCGACGCCGTCGTCGTCTTCGGCGGCGGCGCCTGGGGCACGGCCTTAGCGCTGACCGCCGCGCGCGCCGGCCGCACCACCACGCTGTGGGCGCGCGATGCGGCAACGGTCGCAGCCATCAACGACTCCGGCACGAACCCGGCCTATCTGCCCGGTCTGACGCTCGATCCGCCGATCGCAGCGACGACCGACCCTTCGATCGCGGATGAGGCCGATGTCGTCATCGCCGCCGTGCCCACGCAAGCGCTCAGGGCGACACTCGAACTCTTCGCGGCACGGCTGCGCCCGGGAACGCCGGTCGTTTCCGCCGCCAAGGGGCTGGAGCGCGGCAGCCACGCCATGACCTCGGCGGTCATCGGCCAGGCGCTGCCGCTGTCGCGCCCGGCGGTCCTCTCCGGCCCGAGCTTTGCCGCCGACGTGGCGAAGGGCCTGCCGACGGCGCTGACCATCGCCTGTGCCGAACTGGCCCTCGCCGAGCGCATTGCCGCGACGCTGGCCTCGCCGAGCTTCCGCCCCTATGCCTCCGATGACATGGTGGGAGTCGAACTCGGCGGCGCCCTGAAGAACATCATCGCCATCGCCGCCGGCATCGTTGCCGGCCGCGGGCTGGGGGCGAGCGCGCAGGCGGCCCTGACCGCGCGCGGCTTTGCCGAAATGTCGCGGCTGGCGACCCGGCTCGGCGCGCGACCCTCGACCTTGATGGGCCTTTCCGGCCTCGGCGACCTGATGCTGTCGACCGCCTCGGCGCAATCGCGCAATTTCTCCCTCGGCCTCGGCATCGGCCAAGGGCGGCCAGTCTCGGACCTGACCGGAGCCGGTGCCAGACTGGCCGAAGGTGCGTTCACCGCCTCGGTGGCCATCGAACTTGCCGGCCTGCACCGGCTGGAACTGCCGATCGCCCATGCGGTCGCCGATGTTCTTGCCGGTTCGCTGACGGTTGACGCGGCGGTTGCCCGGCTGATGTCGCGACCATTGAAGGCCGAGGCGGAATGAGTGCGGCACATCCGCGACGCTGCACGGCGGAGTGGCGCCGAGCTGCGTCAGAACGATTGCCGCTTGCCCAAAACCCGTTACACTTCTAGGACGATAGACGGAGTACAGCGCAGCCGGGACCTGACCCGCCCCCGCGCTCGGCCACAGCGGCCCGGAGACATCAATGCCATGACGGCAGCCGTTTTGCCCCTCTTCTCGCTTCCGGCACTGGTGTTTGGCGCCCATTGCGCCCTCGCCGCCCCTTGCGTCAGTCTCGCTCCGTCCGCCACGCCGATCGGTCTCGATACGCCCGGCATTCCGGCGCTGCCGAAGGCGTCGATCTCCCCCGAAACGGTGACGCTGCAGTCCCACCCGGTGGTCTTCGTCACTGGCGAGAGCAAGTGGGACGATGCGGAACAGAGCCTCGGCAATGCCTTCCACGCCGTCTATGGCGAGATCGGCCGCCTCAATCTGCATGCGAGCGGCATGCCGATGGTTGAATATGTCGACAGCGACGACGACAAGTTCACCTATAAGGCGATGGTGCCGATCGAGGCCAAGCCGAGCGTCGAACTCGGGGATGACGTGCAGAGCGGCGACGGGCCGGCCGGAACGGTCCTGAAGTTCGTGCACAAGGGCCCGTTCGACGAACTGGAGCAGGTCTACAACCACATCGACGACTATCTCGCCGCCAATCACCTGACGATGAAGCGCGTCGTGGAGGAATATCAGACCGACAGGGCGAAAACCCCGCCGGAGAAGCAGATCACCAACATCTACGTGTTCACCGAGTAGGATGCCCGCCGCGACGACGGCCGGTGCCGCTCAGGCGGCCTTCTCCGCCGTTTCCGCGACGATGCGCACGACGTCGGCCATGATGTCGGTCAGCCGGAAGTTTTTCGGCGTGTAGACGGCCGCAACCCCGAGCGCTCTCAGCCGCACTTCGTCCTCTGCCGGAATGATGCCGCCGACGACGACCGGCACGTCGTCGATGCCAGCAGCCTTCAGCCGCGCCATCACGTCGCCGACCAGCGCCAAGTGCGACCCGGAGAGGATGGACAGGCCGATGACGTGCACGCTCTCTTCGATCGCCGCATTGACGATCTGCATCGGCGTCAGCCGGATACCCTCGTAGACGACCTCGAAGCCGCAATCACGCGCCCTGACCGCGATCTGCTCGGCGCCATTCGAATGGCCGTCGAGCCCCGGCTTGCCGACGAGGAGCTTCAGCCGCCGGCCAAGCTTCTGTGATACCGCCTCGACTTGGGCACGCACAGCGACGAGATCGCCGCCGCTGTCGCGACTAGCTCCTCCGACGCCCGTCGGAGCACGGTACTCGCCGAACACCGACCTCAGCGTCTCGCCCCATTCGCCGGTGGTGACGCCGGCCTTCGCCGCCACGATCGAGGGCTCCAGAATGTTGCGCCCCTCGGCCGCCGCCGAGCGCAATTCGGCGAGCGCCCGTTCGACCGCCGATCCGTCGCGAGCCGCCCGCCACGCCATCAACGCTTCGACGGCCTGTTCCTCGACGTGTTCGGCAACCGTCAGGATGGAACCATCGCCGCCGGTCAGCGGCGACGGCTCGGTCTCCTTGAACCGATTGACGCCGACGACCGTCAATTCCCCCGCCTCGATCGCGGCGAGCCGGCGGGCGTTGGACTCGACCAGTTGCCGCTTCATGTAGCTCGATTCGACCGCCTTGACCGCGCCGCCGATCGCCTCGATCCGCGCCATCTCCTCGCGTGCTAGCCCGCAAAGTTCCTCGACTTTCGCTTCGATCTCCTTGGACCCGTTGAAGATGTCGGCGAATTCCAGAAGATCGGTCTCATAGGCGAGGATCTGCTGCATCCTCAAGGACCACTGCTGATCCCACGGCCGCGGCAGGCCGAGCGCCTCGTTCCATGCCGGCAGCTGCACGGCGCGGGCCCGGGCGTCGCGCGACAGCGTCACCGCCAGCATCTCGATCAGCACGCGGTAGACGTTGTTCTCCGGCTGGCTCTCGGTAAGCCCCAGCGAATTCACCTGCACACCGTAGCGGAACCGCCGGTTCTTCGCATCGAGGACGCCATACCGGTGCAGCGTGATCTCGTCCCACAGCCGGTTGAACGCCCGCATCTTGGCGATCTCGGTGACGAACTTGAGCCCGGCATTGACGAAGAACGAGATGCGACCGACCGCCTCGCCGAACTCGGCATCCGGCACGGCGCCGCTCGCCTTCATCTGATCGAGCACGGCGATCGCCGTCGACAGCGCGAACGCCAGTTCCTGCACCGGCGTCGCCCCCGCCTCCTGCAGGTGGTAGGAGCAGACGTTGATCGGGTTCCATTTCGGCATTTCCGTGTACGTCCAGGCGATGACGTCGTTAGTCAGCTTCAACGACGGCGCCGGCGGGAACACGTAGGTGCCGCGTGAGAGATACTCCTTGATGATGTCGTTCTGCGTCGTGCCGGTGAGCAGCCGGCGATCCGCCCCTTGTTCGTCGGCGGCCGCCACATACAGCGCCAACAGCCAGGGCGCGGTGGCGTTGATGGTCATCGACGTGTTCATCTTCTCCAGCGGAATGTCAGCGAACAGCGCCCGCATGTCGCCGAGATGCGCGATCGGCACGCCGACCTTGCCGACCTCGCCGCGCGACAGCGCATGGTCCGGGTCGTAGCCGGTCTGCGTTGGCAGGTCGAAGGCGACGGAGAGGCCGGTCTGGCCCTTGGCGAGATTGGCACGATAGAGCGCGTTGGAGGCCGCCGCGGTCGAATGGCCGGCATAGGTGCGGAAGATCCACGGCTTGTCGGCTGTTTCTAAGGGCATGGCTGTCCTCCCGGATGGTTCGCCTCGCTCGGCCCGATGCGGCCAGCGATCCCGCTTGGCCCGGCGCTTGTCGTCGCGCCTGTTGCTGGCGATCGGACGGGCGCTGCAATCGCCCGTCGGACGTCAAGCCAAATCCGTCATTGTGCGCTGCGTCAAGAGCCGCCGCCTGCGCCAATGGTCTGAAGTGACAACCAATGAGGGAGAATTACAATCCAGGATCAGTGCAACATCAGCCGTTTCAGGCCGCAGGCCACCATCAGCGCCAAAGTCGCCGTGATGATCGCTGCCATCGCCCAGGCGACAGCGCCCCGATACTCATAGGGGAGGTAGTGATGGAAGATGGCCCAATCCATCGCCTTCAGCCCACCGAACGCTGCGGCGATCGTCAGCACCATGCTGAGGATCGAGCCGATGCCGCGCCTGCCGAGCATCAGGTCCGCCAGCCAGCCGAACAACGCGCCTGCGATGACGACGCCGATCACCAGCCACGTCCAGTTTTGATCGGAAATATCCGCCAGCATCCGACCAGCCCCCTTGGCGCCCGAGAGGGCATCCCCTCAGTCGGCGGCGCGATGTTCGAATCGCGGCCGATTATGCCGAAAGCGCCACCGTTTGACCATTGGGCGACACGCGCGGCTGACGTCCGGCCAAGCTCGGTCGGGCGCCACGACGAGCGCCTGCCCGCTCGGGCTTGTCCGAATGTCTACCTCCGCCGCCTCTTTGGTCGAATGGCACCGCCGCGCCGCGACCCGTTATACTGCGCTGCACAAACACG
Organism: Ancalomicrobiaceae bacterium; assembly: GCA_031291575.1. Classification (GTDB taxonomy): domain Bacteria; phylum Pseudomonadota; class Alphaproteobacteria; order Rhizobiales; family Ancalomicrobiaceae; genus CAIYYN01. The sequence goes on along the minus strand of JARLIT010000223.1, from coordinate 4,767 downwards.
ATCGGAACGACCAATGAGGCGGCAGCCAAAGCCGGCCCGCGCGTTCCTCGGGAGGGTGAGATGACAATGATGGCACCGGGCTCCACCGAGAGGTCGGGCGGCGAGCCGAAGGACCTCTACGAGATCGGCGAGATCCCGCCGCTCGGGGTCGTGCCGGCCAGGATGTACGCCTGGGCGATCCGGCGCGACAGGCACGGGCCGCCGGAAACCTCCATGCAGGTCGAGGTAGTGCCAACCTGGGAGATCGACAGCCACGAGGTGCTCGTCCTCGTCATGGCCGCCGGCGTCAACTACAACGGCGTCTGGGCCGCGCTCGGCAAGCCGATCTCCGTGTTCGATGTGCACAAGCAGCCGTTCCACGTTGCCGGCTCGGATGCCGCTGGCGTCGTCTGGAAGGTCGGCTCCAAGGTGAAGACCTGGAAGGTCGGCGACGAGGTCGTCATCCACTGCAATCAGGACGACGGTGATGACGAGGAGTGCAATGGCGGCGATCCGATGCTGTCGTCCTCCCAGCGCATCTGGGGCTACGAGACGCCGGATGGATCGTTCGCGCAATTCTGCCGGGTGCAGGCGCGTCAACTGCTGCCCCGCCCGACACACCTCACCTGGGAGGAAAGCGCGTGCTACACGCTGACGCTGGCAACCGCCTACCGCATGCTGTTCGGCCACGAACCGCATGAATTGAAGCCCGGGATGAACGTCCTGGTGTGGGGCGCCTCGGGCGGCCTCGGCGTGTTCGGCTTGCAATTGTGCGCGGCGGCCGGCGCCAACGCCATCGGCGTGATTTCCGACGAGGGCAAGCGCGACTACGTGATGAGTCTGGGCGCGCGCGGCGTCGTCAACCGCAAGGAGTTCGACTGCTGGGGGCCGCTACCCAAGGTCGGATCACCCGAATACGACAAATGGTTCAAGGAAGTCCGCCGCTTCGGCAAGGCGATCTGGGACATCACCGGCAAGGGCGTCAACGTCGACATGGTGTTCGAGCATCCGGGTGAGGCGACGTTCCCGACCTCCTGCTTCGTCGTCAAGCGCGGCGGCATGGTGGTGTTCTGCGCCGGCACGACCGGCTTCAACATCACGTTCGACGCCCGATACGTCTGGATGCACCAGAAGCGCATCCAAGGCTCGCATTTTGCCCATCTGAAGCAGGCGGCCGCCGCCAACCGCTTCGTCCTCGACCACCGCATCGATCCCTGCATGTCCGAAGTCTTCGCCTGGGACCAGATCCCCTTGGCCCACATGAAGATGTGGAAGAACGAGCACGCGCCGGGCAACATGGCGGTCCTGGTCTCGGCACCGCGGACGGGCCTCAGGACCCTGGAGGATGCCCGCGACGAGGGATGAGCGGTATCAGCGAATCAGCGAAACAGCGCTCCGGCCGGCCGATCCCGTCATTGCGAGCGAAACAATCCAGACTTTTTTCCGGGGCTTTCTGGATTGCTTCGCTCCGCTCGCAATGACGAACCGGTCTGTTATGTCCCGCAGAAGGTCGCCGTCACCACCTCGTCGGGCTTCGGCGATTCTTGCGCCCAGGCGAATTCCGGCCGGTCGGCGTAAGGCTCGGCGAGCGCCGCGGCGAGGGCATGGAAGGGCTCGAAATCGCCCGCCTCGATCGCCGCTTTGATCACCGCTTCGATCAGGTGGTTGCGCGGAATGACCGCCGGATTGACCGACCGCATCAGCTTGGACGCCGCCTCAGCCCCGCCCGGCTCCCGGGAAAGCCGCTCACGCCAGCGCTGCCCCCATGCGTCGAAACCGGCGAGATCGACGAAGAGGTCCCGCACCGTCGCCCCGGCCCATTCGCTTTCCGCCGCATCGGCGAGCCGCCGGAACGCCAGCGTGAAATCCACCTTGTCGGCCGCCATCAGCTGGTAGAGTTCGGTAGCGAGCGCCACGTCGCCCGGCTCGGCACTCGACAAGCCGAGCTTCGAGCGGACGCCGGCTTCGAAGGCCGTCTCGAACACCGGTTTGAAGCTCCCGAGAATGGCTTCCGCCATGGCGATCGCCGCCTCCTGGGTCTCGGCCAACAATGGCAGCAGCGCCTCGGCCAGCCGTGTGAGGTTCCACAGCATGATGCGCGGCTGGTTGCCGAAGGCATAGCGGCCCATCTCGTCGATGGACGAGAACACCATGCCCGGGTGGTAGGCATCGAGGAAAGCGCAGGGGCCGAAGTCGATGGTCTCGCCGGAGATCGAGGTATTGTCGGTGTTCATCACCCCATGCACGAAGCCGACGTGCATCCAGCGGGCAACGAGCCTGGCCTGCCGGGCGATGACGGCTTCAAGGAAGCGCTGGTAGGGCGCTTCGGCGCCAGCCAATTCCGGATAGAGCCGGTCGATGGCGTAGTCGGCGAGCCGCTTCAGACTGTCGACGTCGCCGGAAGTCGCGACATACTGGAAGGTGCCGACGCGAATGTGGCTGCGGGCCACGCGGGTCATCACCGCACCGGGCAGGAAGCGCTCGCGCACCACCCTTTCACCGGTGACGACCGCGGCGAGCGCCCGGGTGGTCGGGATCCCCAGCGCCGCCATCGCCTCGCTGACCAGATATTCGCGCATGACCGGTCCGAGCGCCGCCCGCCCGTCGCCACGCCGCGAATAGGGGGTGAGCCCGGCGCCTTTCAGCTGGATATCGTAGCGCTGCCCGGCTTCGTCCCTGACTTCGCCGACGAGGATGGCGCGGCCGTCTCCAAGGAGCGGCACGAACTGGCCGAACTGGTGCCCGGAATAGGCCATGGCCAGCGGTTCGGCGCCCGGCGGCAGCCTGTTGCCGGAAAAGATCTCGGCCAGTTCCCTCTCGTCGCCCGCGTCGGCCAGCCCGAGGGATCTGGCGAGCGGCCGGTTGAAGGCGATGAGGCGCGGCGCCGCAACTGGCGTCGGCCGCACGCGGGAGAACAGGCTCTCCGGCAGATGGACATAGGAATTGTCGAAGGGGAACTGCATGGGCCGGCCGCTCGCTGGAGCGTGTCCCGTTCGGATAGAAGCGACCCGAACGATAAGGACACGCTCAACTTATTGAATCTGGAGCATTTCCCTTCGCCCAGATGATTCCATCTGAGCGGGAAATGCTCTGGGGTTATGCCCTTATCTCGGGCGATTGCGGCCGGGGACAAGGGGCGGGGTGTCCATGGAGGCGATCCGGGCCTTCAGCCCGCTCCGATCGGCCGCGGCGACGCGAACGCCCAGGCGTGATCCCGCCCGACCGCGATCAGGCGCTGCACGATCGGCCCGGTCTGAAAGTCGCCGACCACCCCCTGTTCGAAAGCAACGATGACCAGCCCGGCCGCAATAGCCGCTTGCGCCAGTTCGTTAGGCCGCAACAGGAACGCCGGATTGGACGGCCGGCCGCGCCGCTCCTGGCCGACGGCGAAGGTCTCGTAGACGAACAAGCCATCGGCTGCCACGGCGGCGGCAACAGCCGGAAAGAGCGGCCGGTAGAGGTAGTTGGCGACGATCACCGCATCGAATGTGTCACCTGCGAGCGGGAACGGCGCGCCGCTCTCCAGATCGGCTGCAACGAAGGCAAAACCCGGTGTGCCGGCGAGGTCCGCCGTGCCGCTCTTGTCGATATCGATGCCGGTCACCCGGAATCCGTAAGCCAGCGCTGCCCGCACGTGCCGTCCGGCGCCGCAGGCGACATCGAGCAGATGTCCCCCCGGTCGTACCCCGTCGAATGCGGCCATAATCCACGGGCTGGGGCGGTGTCCTGCCCCGCTCGGCGAGGGTAGATCGGCATTGGCGGCGGTCATTCGTCCTCCCGTGGGCTCGGTCGTCAAAGCCGAGGCTGGCAATTCCTTCGGTTTTTCGCCATATAGAACGGGCAAGGCAAGGGCCGCTCTGCGCCCTGCGACGAAAGAGTGCACGCTCGACCACGCTTTGCCGACCTGAAACGGACCCTACCATGCCTGTCGGCTCGATCCCTTTCGCCAAGATGAACGGTCTTGGCAATGACTTCGTCATCATCGACGCGCGCCGCGATGCCGTCCGGCTGACGGAGTACGAGATTGCGCGCCTCGGTGACCGGACGACCGGCATCGGCTTCGACCAGATGATCACGCTGGAAGCCTCGCCGGCCGGGGCCGACGTGTTCATGCGCATCGACAATGCCGACGGCGGCGAGGTCGCGGCCTGTGGCAACGCCACCCGCTGCATCGGCTGGCTGATGATGCAGGAACGCGCCAGCAAGTCCGCCTCCATCGAGACGCGCGCCGGCATGCTTCTGGCCACCGATGCCGGCAAGCCGGAATGGATCACGGTCGACATGGGTGCGCCGCGGCTGAAGTGGGACGAGATCCCGCTCGCCGAACCGTTCCACGATACCCGCGCCATCGAATTGCAGATCGGCCCGATCGACGCCCCGATCCTGCACTCACCCTCCGTGGTCAACATGGGCAACCCGCACGCCATCTTCTGGGTCGACGACGTCGAGGCCTATGACCTCGCCCGCATCGGTCCGATGCTGGAAAACCATCCGATGTTCCCGGAGCGGGCCAATATTTCGCTCGCCCACGTGGTCGACGCGGAGAACATCACGCTCAAGGTCTGGGAGCGTGGCGTCGGCCTGACGCGCGCCTGCGGCACGGCGGCCTGCGCCACCGGCGTCGCTGCGGCCCGCACCCGCCGCACCGGCCGCAAGGTGAACATCCGGCTGCCCGGCGGCACGCTTCAAATCGAGTGGCGCGCCGAGGACGACCACGTAATGATGACCGGTCCGGTCGAAACCGAGTTCTTAGGGTTGATCGACCGAGCCGACCTCTCCTTTTCGATC
>JARLIT010000222.1 GCA_031291575.1 Ancalomicrobiaceae bacterium | reverse complement strand
TGACCGGGGAGGACGTCGCCACTGTCTGCCTCCGCCCGGATGTCGAGGCCGAGATCCTGCCGGCGCCGGATCGCCGGGCCGCGCTGGCCGAGCGCTATCCGCTGTTCCGGCGCCTCTATTCCGCGCTGAAGCCGGTCTATCGGCTGGGCGCGGCCGGCTGACCGGCGGCAGCGATAGCGCGGCGCTTCGGCCATGGGGAGTTATGCATGGCGCGCGGGCCGGCGCGTTCCCAAACGGACGAAAAGGCAAAGCGGACAAAACCGCTTAGCCGCATGGCGCGCAACGACAATCGGCTGCCTGATTTCGCCGGTGGCCGTTGACCTCGGCGCGGATTTCCCTCTAGATCGCTGCGGGGACGTAAGCGGGCCGTAAGCTCGCCGCGGTGGCAGCGGGGGAGGCGATGTACCATTTCAACTTCGCACCCGTATTGGCATCCTGGCCTGACCTCCTGGCCGGAATCGAGACGACATTGGTGCTGTCGGCCTCGGCGATGGCAATCGGCCTCGCTGTCTCGATCGTGCTCGCGGCGGCCAAGACGTCGGGCTTCTGGGCGCTGCGATTCGTCGTCGATGCCTATGTCGAGTTGATCCGCAACACCCCCTTCCTGGTGCAGATCTTCTTCATCTACTTCGGCCTGCCGAGCCTTGGGCTGCGCCTCACGCCGACCTCGGCGGCGCTGCTTGCCCTCGTCGTCAACTTCTCGGCCTACGCCACCGAGATCATCCGGGCGGGCATCGAGTCGATCCACCACGGCCAGATCGAAGCCGGCCGCGCGCTTGGCCTGTCCGGGGTGCAGGTGTTTCTCTACATCGTGCTGAAGCCGGCGCTCAGGAACGTCTATCCGGCGATGACCAGCCAGTTCATCTATCTGATGCTGACCTCGAGCGTCGTCTCGGCGATCTCGGCCGGCGATCTGGCGGCCGCCGGCAACGATATCCAGTCGCGCACCTTTGCCTCGTTTGAGGTCTACATCGTCGTAACGCTGATCTATCTCGTCATGTCGTCCGCGTTCTCGGCGATCTTTTCAGCGATCGAGCGCGCCGTCTTCAACTATCCCGTGAGCCGATAGGGGGCCCCGATGATCCGCGCCTTCGGCTGGAACGAGGTCCTGTTCATCGTCATGGCGCTGCGCTGGACGTTGGCGCTATCGGCCATCGCCTTCGTCGGCGGCGGCATCGGCGGGCTCGCGGTGGCGCTGGCCCGCACCTCGTCGATCACATGGCTGCGGCTGATCACCACCGGCTTCATCCGGCTGTTCCAGGGAACGCCGTTGTTGATGCAGCTGTTCCTCGTCTACTTCGGCATGAGCATTTTGGGGCTCGGCATCGACCCGTGGACGGCCGCCGCCGCCGCCCTGTCGCTGCATGCCGCCGCCTTCCTGGCTGAGATCTGGCGCGGCTGCATCGAGGCGATCCCGCCGGGCCAGACCGAAGCCGCCACCGCGCTCGGCCTCCCTTGGGGCACGCGCATGCGCTATGTGATCCTGCCGCAGGCGACCAAGATCGCCGTCGCCCCGACGGTCGGCTTCCTCGTCCAGCTGGTGAAGGGCACGTCGCTGGCCGCCATCATCGGCTTCACCGAACTGACGCGTTCGGGTCAGATCATCAACAACGCGACCTTCCAACCGTTCCTCGTCTTCAGCCTCGTGGCTGGGCTCTATTTCGTCATCTGCTGGCCGCTGTCCTTCCTCGCCACCAGGCTCGAACGGCGGCTGGCGCGGGCAACCGCCCGATGAATGCTCGGGGACTGCGGCGCATTGACAAGACGCTGGCGGTCTCTCTTGGGAATGAAACGTCAGGAGAGAATTTCATGAAAAGCGTAGCTCGCAGACTGGCCCTCATCATGGGCCTCGGACTGATCCTCGGCATCGCTGCCCAACCGACACAAGCGCAGAGCCTTGCAGAGCTGAAAGCGCGCGGCAGCCTGAAGGTCGGCATGCTGGTCGACTTCCCACCCTTCGGCATCATCAATACCGACAACAAGCCCGACGGCTACGATGCCGACGTGGCGAGGGCGCTCGCCGATAATCTCGGGCTGAAGCTGGATCTTGTCGCCGTTACCGGCCCGAACCGCATCCCCTATCTCCTTTCCGGCCAGATCGACGTTCTCGTCGCCTCGCTCGGCATCACGCCGGAGCGCGCCGAAAAGGTGACGTTCTCCAAGCCCTACGCCGGCATCCGCACGGCCGTGATCGGCACCGCCGGCACCGATTTCAGCACCCCCGACAAGCTCATCGGCAAGCGCGTCGGTCTCGCCCGTGCTTCGACCCAGGACATCGCCTTCACCAAGGTGGCGAAAGAGGGCACGCTGATCCAGCGCTTCGACGACGACGCCAGCGCCGTGCAGGCGCTCCTCTCCGGCCAAGTCGACGCCATCGGCTGCTCGAACGTGGTCGTCGACCAGATCCTGAAAGTCGCCCCCGGTCGCTTTGAGGAGAAGTTCCCCTTGAGCCAGCAGGTGCAAGGCATTGCGGTTCGACCCGGCTCGACCGAATTCCTCGGCGCGGTCGACAAATTCCTCGTCGAGCTGAAGACGTCCGGCAAGCTCAACGACATTTCGAAGAAGTGGCTCGGCGCGCCGGCTGCCGAATTCGTGTTGAAGACCAACTGATAACACGCGAGGGGAGCAGCCATGACTGCAGTGGATGAACGTACCGAGCCGCTCAACGGGCCGGCCGCTCCCTCGATTGCCGTGCGCATGGAAGGCGTCAACAAATGGTTCGGCACCTTTCAGGCGCTGAACGGCATCGATCTGACGGTCAAGCGCGGCGAGAAGATCGTCGTCTGCGGCCCGTCCGGATCGGGCAAATCGACGCTCATCCGCTGCATCAATCAGCTGGAGGCGATCCAGGCCGGCAAGATCGTCGTCGATGACATCGAACTCGGCACCGGTGGAAAGAACGTCCACCGGGTGCGCCGCGAAGTCGGCATGGTGTTCCAGTCGTTCAATCTCTTCCCGCACATGACGGTGCTGGAGAACTGCATTCTGGCGCCGACGAAGGTGCGCGGGATTGCAAAGGCGGAGGCCATCGCCACCGCGCGGAAATATCTGGCACGGGTCCACATCCCCGAACAGGCCGACAAATACCCGGCCCAGCTATCCGGCGGACAGCAGCAGCGCGTCGCCATCGCCCGGGCCTTATGCATGAACCCGAAGATCATGCTGTTCGACGAGCCGACTTCGGCGCTCGATCCGGAGATGGTGCAGGAAGTGCTCGACACCATGATCGATCTTGCCGAGGAGGGCATGACCATGGTGTGCGTCACCCACGAGATGGGCTTTGCCCGCAGGGTGGCCGACCGGGTGGTGTTCATGGATCGCGGCGAGATCGTCGAGATCGCCCCGCCGGAGGAATTCTTCGAGCACCCGCACCACGAGCGCGCCCGTGTCTTCCTCGGCCAGATCCAGCGTACCCACAAGCCGGCCGATCCCGCGACGCCTACGATCTGAGGCTTTCCGCCACCGGGCGACGCCAGGCGATGGCAGCCGGGATCAGCGCCAACAGGCTGCCGAAGAGCGCCATCAGACCGACGAGCGCCACCTCGCCCGCACCGATCGAGATCGTCAGCGTCAGCCCGGTCTCGGCGGCGACCAGCATCGCCACCGCATGCGCGCCGATGAAACCGGCTGCCAGCCCGGCAAACGCGCCAAGGCTCAGCAGCACCGCCGCGCCGAGCCAGACGACGAGCGCCACATAGGTCCGCGAGGCGCCGAGTGCCCTCAAGATCGCATAGCGTCGACGCCGAAGGCTGACCAGCGTGACCAGCAGCATCAGGATGGCGAGGAACACCAGCACGTTGTTCAAGCCCGAAGCGACGACCAACACGTCGCGGATGTCGCCGACCGTCTGGTAGAGCGAGACGAGGATCTCGGCCGGGAACACGGCGAGGAGGCCCGCCTTGCGCGTATCGGAGCGCAGCTGGTAGGCCTGGAACACCTGTTTCGGCTTGACCACCAGCGCCGGCACGCCCGGCAGATGCTCCGCCTCGAACGGCGCACCGATATGACTTTCGTCGCGGTGGCCGTTGCCGAGCCCGTGCGTCTCCCATACCGATTCGACCGGGATCAGGATGGCGCGGTCCCACGGCGAGCCGAGGTGCGGCAGCCGGCCGACGACGGTGTAGCGGACGCCTTCGTGCCGATGGGCGTGCTCCTCCTCGTCCTCCAGACCGAAATGCCGGTGCTGCCCGGCCACACCGTGCGAGGGCGTGATGGACTGGCCAATCGCCAGTTTGACCTCGGCGCCGACGACCGCCTCGCCTTCGGCGGCAAAATTCCGCCCTTCGACGAGTTGCCGTCTTCCCCAACGGGTGACGAACTCCGCCGTGGTGCCAACGACGGGATAGCCGAGGACTACGTCGCCGAAGGCGATGGGAGCGACCGCTTCGACGCGCGGGTCGCTTGCCAGTTTGGGCAGCAGCGCGCCGTCCATCAGGGTCAGCGCTTCGGGCTGCAGATAGACGGACGTCAGCACCAGCTGCGTGGCGCTCGCCGGCGCGCCGATGAGAAGGGGAAAATCGTCGGCCGCTCGCGCCGAAGCGCTGCGCAGAGCCCGTTCCTGCGCCCCGATCGCCACGCCGATGGCAACGGCGAGCGCGATGAGCAGGATCGACAGAAGCGCCGCGCCGCGCATGGCACGCAAGTCGGCGATCACCATTGGCAAAGGGTTCATGGCCGGACCTCCCGGGCGACGCCGGCGGCAAAACCGATGCGCCGGTCGAGGCGTGCCAGAAGCGCGGTATCGTGGCTGGCGACGATCAGCGTCGCACCGCTTGTCCGCGCTTCGGTGAGGATCAGGTCAGCGACAGCTGCACCGGTCTCGGCATCGAGACTGGCGGTCGGCTCGTCGGCCAGGATCAAAGCGGGCGAGCGGATCAGGGCGCGGGCGATCGCCACCCGCTGCTGCTCGCCGCGCGACATCAGTCCGGCCCGACGTCCCGGGTCGGTCAGCCCGACGTGCTCGATCAATCGGCAAGCGCGCCGGCGTGCCTCGCCTCCGAGCCTCCAGCCGGAAAACCGCAAAGGCAGCAGCACGTTCTGCAGCGCCGAGAGTTCGCCGACAAGGTGGAAATCCTGGAAGATGAAGCCGACGGTATCGCGCCGCCAGGCGTCGCGCCGGCTCTCGGCGAGCTTCGAGACGACTATCTCGCCCCACATGGCGACGCCGTGATCGGGCACGGTAATGCCCGCGACCACCTCGAGGCAGGTGCTCTTGCCCGCGCCCGACGGACCCGACAAGGCGATGCAGTCGCCGGGCGCGAGAGTGAACCCGGCAACATCGAGGATGCGGATCGGCCGGCCGTTGGTGTCGGCCCGGTCGACTGCGACATCCCTGAGCGACAGGACCAGCGGCTGGGAGTGCGAAGATGCCATCGGGGCCCACTCGGTCAGACGCGGTGAAACTCGGCATCGCGCAGGCGCAATTGGCTGACGAAACCGGTCTCCGGGTCGGTCCAGGAACCGATCTCGATGCGGCCGGTGACGGCGACCTTGGTGCCGGCACCGACCAGCGGCGTGATTGCGGCGAGATAGACGACGATGATGTCAACCGGCCAGTCGGCGTCCGACTGGCAGAACGGGCAGATCGCCATCGGCTCGCGGGTCAGGACGAAGAACGTGCTCTCGGCCTTGAGTGGCGGCGCCATGTAGCCGGTAAGACTGGCGAGTTTGCCCTTCGCCGCCAGCAGCCGGTCGGAATAGATGATGCCCATCACCCCGATGCTCTTGTAGAGCGTGTCGAAGGTGAACAGCTCCGGATCGGCGGCAAAGGCCGAGCCGGAGGCCAGCATCAGGCCCGCGGCGAGAACATCCCGCCGCGAACCGATCCAAAGCGATGCGGGTCGGTTCGCCATCAGGGCGTCGCCAGCCCCAAGGCCGTGACGATGGCGCGGAACACGCGGGTATTGTCGATGCGGCCGTGGAAGGCTTCGGCGCCGGGACCTGCGGCGGTCAGGACGACGTCGTCGGCGGCATGGACGCCCTGGTTGGCGTCGAACGGCAGGTTGCCGGTGACCCGCACCGAACCCGGCTTGCAGTCCTTTTCGTTGGCGACGAACACGCCCTTCTCGGTGCCCGCCACCGCCGGCACGAACTCGCCGTCGAGGTGCGGCTTGGCGTCGAAGCAATGGTCCGGATAGCTGCCGAACGTATAGGCGAGCCGGACCGGCAGATCGACGCTCTCCGGATAGCCCTCGGCGTCCGGCTTGTACTGCGGCACGGTCGAGTCGGCGTAGACACCGAGCTTCTCGCGCGGCGTCGTGCCTTTGCGAGCATCATCGTAGGAGCCGATGATGCCGACCATATGGGCGTGGTCGGGAACAACGATGACGAGGGTGTCGTTGTTCTTGGCGGCGAACTCCTTGGCGACCTTCACCGCATTGTCGAGGAGGATGGTGTCGAAGACGCCGCGCTCCCAGTCGAGCGAATGCTTGTACTTGTCGATGCGGGCCGATTCGACCATCAGGAAGAAGCCATTCGGGTTCTTCGACAGAGCATCGATCGTCAGCTTGGTCTCCTCGACGAGACCCGGCTGATCCGGGAACTTCGCCGTGGTGCCCTTCTTGAATTTCAGGTCGTAGGCGCCGTCGACGTTGCCGGTGTTGTAGATGCCGAGCACCTTGGTCTTGCCTTCGGCGAAGGCGGCGCGCATTTCGGTCGCCGTGGTGGCCAGCGCGTAACCCTTCTCCTTGAACTTCTCGAAGAAGTTCTCCTCGTCGGCGCGCTTCGAGCCCGGCGTCGACTTCGGCAGGAAGTTCGGCGAGCCGCCGCCCATCATGATGTCCGCCTCGATATTGTAGAACATCTTGACAATGTCATTGTAGTCCGAGCGCTTGCGCGTGTGGGAGACGACGCCGGCCGGCGTGGCGTCCTCGATCTCCGAATTCGTCACGATGCCGACGGCGAGACCGAGCTTGCGCTTGACGATCTCCGCGATGGTCTCGACCTTCGGATGCTCGAGGTTGTTCTTGTTCTTGGCGCAGTAGACGCCGAGCGCGTTGACGCACGACTTGTGGCCGGTCGTATAGGCGCTCATCGAATTGGCGCTGTCGGTGACCACCGAATCGGTGCCGGAGGTGGAGACGAGCGCCATGTACGGCATGTCGTCGATCGCCAGTTCGCCGCCGTAACGGCCCTCGACGAGGCCT
>JARLIT010000221.1 GCA_031291575.1 Ancalomicrobiaceae bacterium | reverse complement strand
TTGCCGCGAGCGACGGCCCGTCTGGATTGCGACTGTTCGGGCAAGTGAGTGTCGACGCCGTTGTCGTCGATATCTTCATGCCGGAGATGGACGGGCTCGCGACCATCCGGGAGATGCGCATTCGGGCGCCGCACATTCCGATCATTGCGATGTCGGGCCACTCGGTCACCAATGGAAGTCGCCCCGACTTCCTGAAAATGGCGGTCAAGCTCGGTGCGACGCAAGCGCTGCAAAAGCCGTTCACCGCCGCTGGACTTTTCGCGGTCCTGTCGATGTGCTTCGAGGCCTACGGTCTCGCCTCTTCCGGGGCGGCACCAACACGGCTGGAATTTGCGGGCGAAACGGAACCGCTGCAGCAGGCCGTATAGCGGCACGCCGAGGCCGCCTATTGAATGAACCGGCAAACGACAAGGCCGCCTCAATGGGCGGCCTCTTTCGTTGTGTGAACGGGGTTTGGGGACGGGATTTGTCGATGACAGCGATCGGCCGGGCGGTCGGCCACGGTCCTGTGCCACCCAACTGGCACGCTAGGCAGCGTCGACTCTTTCCGCCCGGGGGTCGGCGAGACGCCGGGAGGCGGCTTTCAGAAAGCGCTCGACTTCGACTGCATCGAGGCGATCGCGATCGAATACCAGGCGAACGATCGGATCCGCCAGGATCTCCTCAAGAGTGGGCTCGCGCATCGGATCTTGCCAATCGCGCGTCAATTCAGCTGACCGCACACGGTCATACCGTGGGTCCGACTGACTTGCGGGCTGCAGGTTCATGGCAGGCTCTCCTCTTATCATCGCGTCCACGGGCCCCGGCCGCAGACATTCATCCTCCATCCACGACTTTCGTGGTTCCATCCTATTGACAGTTCGCGCCGGTTGGGCGCGGCCCATCCTTGTGTTCGACTTGGTAACCGTTGCTCCGCAGCTTGGGTTCAAGCCTCCCAGGAGGTCGCGGCGGCTGCCACCACCTCATATTGTATGACCAATTCTTTGATGCCGACTGGTCATTGTTGATGAATGTAAGATAGAATGGCTCCAGTGTCGAGGGCATGACGATATTGAAGCCGAAATATGGCAGTTCGGGACCTGCACCTTTGTTTCCGACCCGGCAACAATTGCTTAAAATCGAGGTAACAATTGGGAAGACTTGCGGTATTGTTGTGCGGTGCTCACCCAAATTGTTCTACAATTGGGCTGCTGATGAAAATCCGGTAACTTCCTGCACCGAATTGAACCACTGTTATTGCTGCACTGCAATAGATTGCAGGAGCGACGCAGCGTAGACCCCAACTGCCGAACCGATCGATTCGAGGCTTGCGTTGTCGGCGCGAATGGCCGAAATGCCGCCCCGGTTGCCGCGTAAATGGGTAGCTGGGACGAATCGAAAGGACCTGTGTCGATGTCAGCCTTCAGCCCGACCGCCTGCCGGTGGATCATGTATTCGGCAGGCGCCGCCATCGCGCTCGTCGCCTTCGCGGCGTTGCCGGCCGCGGCTGGCGACCCATCGCGCGACCTGCCCGGCAGGGCCTATCTGGTCGAGACGGCACCGAGTGGCGCGGTCAACGTTGCCATTTCGGTCGATCGGTTTGGCTACGGCGTGATTTCGCCCGGGCGCGTGCTGCCGGGCGCCGGCGGACTGCCGACCTACCGGCTCGAGACCTTGAGCGATCAGAGCGGCATCGCCATCGCCGTCATCGCCCGCCTCGTCGGCCACGCCGGCGCCACGATCGACCAGTGGCAGATCACCGCCGCCCTCCCCGCCCAGACCATCTCTTCCGACAGCAACGTGTCGTTTGCCTGCCCCGGCAACACCGAGGCCAACCCGGCGGCGACATTCGTCTATTATGACAACGAGCGCAAAGGCCGGGCCATCCGCAAGGTTGCCGCCGGCTTCAGCCTCGATCGCCGCGACGGGCGCCTCACCCCGCTCTCCGGCAAGGGGATCTCCGGCTGCAAGGCGACGGAAGATCCGCTTTGACCCCCCCCCCCTTTTTCGCGGTTCCGGTACGAACCATATTCAAGTTCGCCGTAGCGCGGTATAACGCTGCGGCAAAGGAGACGTCGGATGGCGCGTGCGCGGTCCAATACCGATCAGTTCGTGCTGGCCCGCCTGGAGGCGTCGCCGACGCCGATGACCGCCTACGAGTTGTTGGGCGCGCTCAGGAGCGAAGGTGTCCAGTCGCCGCCGGTCGTCTATCGCGCGCTCGAGCGGCTTGAAAAGGCCGGCCGCATCCATCGGCTCGAAGGGCTGAATGCCTATTTCGCCTGTCACGGTCACCATGCCGGCGCGGCAAAGCCGATCTTCGCCGTCTGCACCGAATGCCGACGCGTCGAGGAATGGTCCGGCGAGGCCGCCGACGTGACCTTTCGGGAGATTGCCAAGAGTATGGGCTTTTCGATCGAAGGGCGCACCATCGAGGTCCGCGGCCGATGCAGCCGCTGTGCCGGACTGTCCGCCCCTGACAGTCGGGCCGCCTGTTGCGGCCACACGGTGCGGCTTGCCGGCCAGGGTGCGGCCTAGAGCGTGATGCTGTCACATGAGATCATGTGACAGCTGAATCAGCGCTCTAAACTATTCATAGAGCAGTGATTCAACTTCCGGACGGATCGCCTCGGCGATTCCATCTGGAAGCATCCTGCTCTAGTTGTCGAAGCAGCTTGGGCTTCGAAGTCTCCCGTGTGGGCGCCCCTCGGAACGGCACCGGGGCGCGCCGATTTCCGGTCGACGCTTGGCGGTTTGCCGAACGCCGTGGATCATGTAGAACTGTGCTGACAGGCGCCGGCGGAAACGTGAGATGTTGACCAAGAAAGGCAAGTACGGCCTCAAGGCCATGATCCATCTGGCTCGCATCGAGCCGGGTACCGTTGCCATGGTTGCCGACATCGCCACGACTAACAATATTTCGAAGAAATTCCTCGATTCGATCCTGCTCGACCTGCGCAATGCCGGTTTTCTGAAATCGAAGAAAGGCCCGGGTGGCGGCTATAGCTTGGCCAAACCCGCGGAAGAAATCCTGATCGGGCCGATCATCCGCGTCCTCGACGGGCCGCTGGCGCCGATCGCCTGCGCCAGCCGCACCGCCTTCCAGCCCTGCGACGATTGCGTCGACCTTACCGCCTGCGGCGTGCGGCTGATCATGTCGGACGTGCGTGATGCCATGGCGGCGATTCTCGACCGTACGACCCTGGCAAGCTTGGTGGCGCGCGAGGATGGGGTCGATCTCGCTGAGGCGGCACACGGCTGATCGTCGGGTCGCCATGGCCCATCTGCGGCGAGGCGATCGATCCGGTTCAAAGGGCTGAGACCCGTGCGCCACTCAACGGCCGGCGCCGCGCACCGTCGTCGACTTGGCGACCGGCACCCTGCCCGGCCCGCTGGAAATGAGGAACGGCCTGGTGCGCCGCCCGGCGACCCGGTCGATCAGCAACCGCCCCTCGCGCCACGGCCCATAGCCGGCTTCCACATTGACATGCCCGGCCAAACCGAGGTCGATCAACTGCGCTTCCCACATCGCCGCAAACGACCGTGCCCGCTCGAATCGCATGTAGGGATCGTTGCGGCTGGCGATGACCATGGCGGGAAACCCGAGCGGCAGTGTCGGCATCGGTCCGAACCCGCGGATCGTCTCGTGGTCGCGCACGCTCACCTCGACGTCGGCCGGGGCGACGAGCAGGGCCGCCTCGACCGGCAGATCGCGATGCTGCTCGGAGAGCTTGGCGATCAATACCGCGCCGAGGCTGTGGCCGACCAGCACCGAACCGGGATGGGCACGGATGGCCGCGAACGCCGTCGCCGCCCAGACGTCCGGATCCGGCTTGGCCCAGTCACTTTGCTCGACGGTGACCGCGCCGGGAATTTCCCGGGCCCAATGCCACTGCCAATGCCCTTCGCCAGACCCGCCGAGGCCGGGGAAGATGAGAACCGCCATCGCCTTGCTCCGAAGTGACCGCGACGTCTGCCTGAAGCGGATGGTTTCCGCTGCCGCCGCATGGTCGTCATCATCGGCGCTTGCCGGGGTGATGAGAAGAAATGCGATCCCGCGTCGGCGAAGATTGCCGAGAACGCATGCCAAAATACGGGAATCCGCGGGTCGCCCATCCCGCCGACGCGATAAACGTGCTGCGTACTACTCCGAAGGAGTCTGGTCTCGGCCTGTTTCAGGGGCTCGGCGGAAAGCCGTGGGCCTTGGTACAGCGATCAAACCTATTGTCCGACCTTGACCGGCGGCAGGCAGGTCGGGGCCAACGGCCTCTCGTTGATCGAGGCCAGCACGCAGGCCGCCAACGGCCCGACCGGACAGGAACTCTGGTTGGCGAGCACCACGACACCGGAATTCGACGCCGGGCTGCCTTCGGCATCGACGAAGCCGATCCAGGACGAGAATCCCTTGGTCATGCCATTCTTCCAGATGGTCGACAGACCCGGCACCTTCGACCTGAGCCGGCTCCAGGCCAGCCCGGTGTCGATCGAGGGACAGCCCTGTCCGCCTTCCAGCTGCGTTGCACAAGGCACCGACTGCCAGGCCTGCAGCCGGTCGAGCACGCCCGTGACCGGCCCATCCTTCGGCGCGCGGTTCATATTGGCGGCGAGAAACCGCATCATGTCGCCGAGCGAGGAGACGAGCCCGCCCGATCCCTCGTAGGCCGGCCAGGTGCTCAGCACCGGGTCGGCCGGACGATCCGCCCGGTCGATGCCAGTCGGCAAATTCGGATCATTTTCGGAAAAGAAACGCGTGTGGGCGAGCCCCATCGGCCGGGTAATGCGGCTCTCGACCAGATCGGCGAGCGACTGGCCGCTGACGTGCTCGAGCGCTTTGGCAAGCAGCGCCGTGCCGAGATTGGAATAGACGTACTTGGTGCCCGGACGCGTTCTGAGCGTCACCCGTTCGAGCGACGACAGCATGCGGTCGTCGGAATAGGGATAGGCCGCCTGCGCCTGCTGGCGCGGCAGGCCGGAGGTATGGCGGGCCAGCTGATCGATGGTGATTTCGACTGTCTCGCCGCTGTCGGGATCGCGATAGGACGGCACTGCCGTCCCCGCCGGAAGGTAGGCCTTCACCGGCTGATTGGCGGCGATACGCCCCTCCGCCAGCATCTGCGCATAGATCGTGGCGGTGAACGTCTTGGCAATCGAGCCGATCTGGAAGGTAGTCTCCGGACCAGCGAATTCGGCATGCCCATCGGGAAAATTGACAAGCCCACCGCCGTAGATCGATTCGGCGCCGGAAATGTTGGTGCCGACCAGGATGGCGGCACGGCTGCATCCGGGGTTCTGGCGATAGTAGTCGATGACGGATCGAATGGTCTGATCGCTGCTGGCAGCGGCGGATGCGGGCGCTCCATAGGCAGCCAGCATCGCCGTTGCCGCGATCGCCGCGCCAACCAGCCGCGGCACCCCATGCCTCAACATCGCCCGAACCCGACGATCCGCCTCAGTTCCCGCCATTGCCTGATCCCGTGGAATCCCAAGCCCGACTCTGCGGCAAAAGGAGTGACGCGCGCCGGACAGTTGCCACTCATGCCGTGAGGATCACGGTGATTCAAGGGCGGCGGTTGCTCTCACGTGCAATTTGACCGCGCCGTTGCACTGCTGCCTCCGTCGATGCGCGCATGGCTTGTCCAGCCGCTGCTGCACCGCAGCGACGGTTGTTCCGCCGACGATCCGAGCTGAATTGCAATGGCTTCCGCCGGGGGCCACGGCGGCGCCCGCTCCGACTTCGGCACGGCCGCCAGACTATCGTCGATCGAAATGGCGGTCGCGGCGTCCGGCCGGGTGCCGCGGCAGACGAACTGGACATGCGGCATGTCTGGCCGGGACCGACTGTGTCTTGGAGAAACCGGCCGCCCGTTCGGCAGGACGCCGCCGCCTATGCCCGGAGGGGGACAACGAACGGGCTCTGCCGCCCGCGGCCTGAACGAACAAACGTCCCGAAATTTGTCTTGCCTTCCTGCCTCCGGATGAGCAAAAGCATGCGGGACGGGGCTTGGCACGAAAGTCGGCTCAGGAACCATCCGGCCGCTGGGTCGGATCGGCAAATTCAGGCAATCGCGTCGACTAGATGGATGGGTGGCCGAGTGGTTTAAGGCAGCGGTCTTGAAAACCGCCGTAGGTGAGAGCCTACCGTGGGTTCGAATCCCACCCCATCCGCCA